>JAJFFP010000039.1 GCA_021776595.1 Robiginitomaculum sp.
CAGAAATTTGGCCAGAATCCCTGAACTGACCAGACAGGAGCTTGCGATCATGGGTAACCGCAATAAAAATACCGGCTTTGCCACACGCGCCATTCATGGACTTGGGATCAACAAACAACCCGAAGGGGCGCTGAACCCGCCGCTTTATATGAGTTCAACCTTCACCTTTGATGCGGTGGAAGAGGGTGCCGCCATGTTCGCCGGCGAACGGGCGGGGCATTTTTACAGTCGCATAAGCAACCCCACCCTGTGCGCCCTTGAAGAACGCTTTGCGGCCCTTGAAAATGCCGAAGCGGCGCTTTGCTTTGCTTCGGGCATGGGGGCCATCACCTCGGTATTATGGACTTTCCTTGGTGCCGGTGACGAAATCATCGCCGATAAAACCCTTTATGGCTGCACATTTTCTTTCCTGCATCACGGTCTAAGCCGTTTTGGGGTGAAAGTAACCGATGTGGACCTGACCGACCCTTGCGCCTTGCGAGAGGCCATCTCGGATAATACCAAAATCGTTTATTTTGAATCTCCGGCCAACCCTAATATGCGTCTGGTAGACATTACGGCGATCAGCGCCATTGCACGGGAAAGTGGCGCTAAAACCATCGTGGATAACACCTATTGCACGCCTTATTTGCAACAGCCACTGGCCATGGGTGCAGACATTGTGGTGCACTCAGCGACCAAATATCTGGGTGGGCATGGGGACCTGATTGCCGGCATGGCCGCTGGCAATGCCGATGATATGCTGCGGGTGCGCACCGAGGGCCTAAAGGATATGACCGGTGCGGTTATGACACCGCTCACCGCGCACCAGATCATGCGCGGCTTAAAAACCCTGAACCTGCGCATGGATCGCCATAGCGCCTCGGCACAAGTGATTGCCGAACGGCTGGAAGCACACCCTCAGGTGCGCGAGGTATATTATCCCGGCTTGAAAAGTTTTGCACAATACGATCTGGCAAAGCGGCAGATGCGGGGCGCAGGCGGCATGATCGCCTTTGAGCTGAACACCGATCTTGATGGGGCGCGGCGTATGATGAACGCTCTTGATTTGATCAAACGCGCCGTCAGCCTTGGCGATGCGGATACCCTGATCCAGCACCCGGCCAGTATGACCCACGCCACCTACAGCCCCGAAGAACGCAACGCGCACGGCATTTCCGATACCCTGCTTCGGCTGTCCGTTGGTCTGGAAAACGTCGAGGATATTTGGGCGGACCTTGAAAGGGCGCTGCAAACCCTGAACATCAGCGCGGTGAAACCAAAAGCGGCCTGAACGATTATTTTTCTGCCTCTAGCGCCGCACGGATTTTATCGGCCTGCACCTTTGCATCTTGAATGACCTTGGCGCGATCAAGGCTGCGCACCTTGCCGTTTCGCATCACCATTTGACCATCAATAATGGTGGTCACGACATCGCGCGATCCGGCCACATAAACCAGATGGGACTCAACGTCATATAAAGGGGCCAGGCGCGGACTGGTCAGGATGAGCTGGATCATATCGGCGCGCTTGCCAGTGCTTAGTGTGCCGACAACATCACCAAGGCCAATGGCGGCGGACCCCATACGCGTGGCCATGGCCAGCACCGTTTTTGCCGGCATAATTGTGGCATCCCCGGATTTGCCCTTATGTATGAGGGCGGCATGGCGGATCTCCTCCCACATGTCCAGATCATTGTTGGAGGCGGCACCGTCCGTTCCCAGACCCACATTAATACCTTTGGCCAGCATTTGCGGCACCGGCGAAAACCCGGCGGCGGTTTTCATATTCGAGGTCGGGTTATGGATCGGGCCGACCTGGCTCATGGCCAGCATGTCCATTTCATCTTCATCGGGCCAGACCATATGCGCGGCAATCAGGGGATAATCTAACATACCCAGGCCGGCAATATGGCGCACCGTGGTATTGTGATAACGTTCTTTCATCACTTGCATTTCAGAGGGGCTTTCGGCCACGTGCATCATCAATGGCGCCCCGCTTGCTTTGGCGGCGGCCAGCACCGCGCGCAAATGTTCGGGGCTAACCGTATAGGCACCGTGGGGAGCAAAAGCTGCGATTAACCTGCCGCTTGGGTCTTTGAAGTTTTGCACAAATTCCTCACCGGCGGCAAAGCTGTCATCCCAGCCTGTAAAACCGGGGCTGGGATAGTCTATCATCGGTGCCCCAAGGATGGCGCGAAGGCCGCAGGTTTTATAAACTTGCGCGGCTATACGGGGATAAAAATACATATCGACGATAGTGGTGGTGCCACCGCGCAGCATTTCCCAACAGGCCAATTGCGCCCCGGCGCGGACAAAGTCTTTATCCACAAACTTGCCTTCCATAGGGAAGATATAATTTTGCAACCAGTCAATAAGCGTCATATCGTCGGCCATGCCGCGAAACAGCACCATGGCCGCATGGGTGTGGCCATTGATCAGGCCCGGCATTAGCACCTTGTCGGTGCCGGAAACTTTCTTTTTTGTCTTGAATTCAGCCTCAATGTCGGCGCGTGGCCCCACGGCCAATATGGTGCCGTCTTTAACCGCCACCGCACCATTGTTCAAAACACCGGCACCCTTTTCCATGGTCAGGACATAATCGCCATAAACGATCATATCGACCGCCTCTTTGGCGAGTGCCGTCCCTGGCAGAGAGAAAAACACAAAGGCAATAACGGATCGAAAAATCGGTAATACGGACATAATAGGCCTCCTTGATAATTTAGACTAAGGCTGAAATTTGCACCCTAATTTGCCGGTATGATTTTCAGGCATGTGATCTGGTTACGCTTACGGCCAACAACCTCGAACCGATAACCGTAATAAGAAAAAGCCTGGCCAATTTGCGGAATGGTCTGGCTTTCATGGATGACCAGTCCGGCCAGGGTTACCGCCTCTTCATCGGGCAAATCCCATTCCATCGCCCGGTTCAGATCACGCACACTGACATCGCCATTGACCAACACAGAGCCATCGCCCTGACGGCGCACCCCGCGCACCGGGTGGTCGTGCTCATCTTCGATCTGACCAACGATTTCTTCCAGAATGTCTTCCAGTGTCACCAAACCTTGCAGGGCACCGTATTCATCCACGACCAGGGCAAAATGCTCATGCGCATCACGAAACGCATTAAGTTGTTCCGGCAAAGTTGTGGTTTCGGGCGTAAACACCGGCTTGCGAATCGTGGCCCGAACATCAACCGCGCCAAAATCTCCGTCTTTGGCATGAATCGCCCTGAGCAGATCTTTGGCATGCAGTATGCCGACAATATTTTCCGGCTCGCTCTCCCATAAAGGCAAGCGTGTATAGGTGCTCTGCAAGGCTTCATTGATTATGGCCTGAGGCTCCTGATCAATATTAATGGTGTGCATATTTTTGCGGTGAATCATGATGTCTTCGACATTCATTTCACGCAAATCCAATATGCCGCCAATCATATCCCGATCGAGTTTTTTGACCCCGCCCTCCCTGGACAACAGATCAACCGCACCGCGAATCTCTTCATGGGCGCTAAGGATGGAACCCTGTGTGCGGATGCCAAAGAGCATAAACAAGGCCTTGATAATGGCCTCTACGCCCATGACCACCGGGGCAAAAATGATGCGCACCAGTTTGATCGGGGCAGACACCATCATGGCCGCACGATCCGGGTTGCTGATCGCCCAGGTCTTGGGGGCCACCTCAGCAAAAATGAGGATCAGTGCCGTCATCACCACGGTTGCCAATACCACCCCGTAATGGCCAAAAAGTCGTAAAAAGAGCGCCGTGGTCAGGGCAGAGGCCAGTATGTTGACCAGATTATTTCCCAGCAATATCGCCCCGATCAGGCTTTCCCGGTCTGCGATCAACTCATTGACCCGCTTTGCGCCCTTTATGCCCTCTTTTTCAAGCTGGTGCATGCGCGCGCGCGACGTTGCCGTTAGTGCCGTTTCTGATCCTGAAAAAAATGCGGATAAAACAAGCAACAGCACCACAGCACCGGCAATGATCAAAGTAGCCGGTTCCATCAACATGGCCCGGTTTGCGCGCGTAAAAAGGCTTCCAGCCCGGCAAGGTCATGCTCTTCATAAATAAAGGCATCGCCAAGGGCGCGCGGCAGCACAAGGCGCAAGGTGCCGCTTTGGTTCTTTTTGTCATTTTTCAAAATCTGCATCATTGCCGAAGCAGTATAGGGGCCACCGGGGGCATTGCTCAAGCCTGTTGGCAAGCCGCATTTCGCAAGATGCCGGATCAATCGCTCATAGTCATCTGCCGGGCACAATTGCAAATGCACGCCATAGGCATAGGCTGTGCCCATCCCCGCCGCCACGGCTTCGCCGTGCAGGAGTGCACCCTCATAACCCGCCAGGCTTTCCAGTGCGTGACCAAAACTATGCCCAAGATTTAGAAGTGCCCGCACGCCATGTTCACGCTCATCACGGGCCACAATCCTGGCCTTGCCTGCAATCGAGCGCGTAATGGCCTCATCCAGCAAAGACACATCGCCACTCAGCGCTTTGCTGCCGTTTTCATCCAGCCAGTCAAAAAAAACGGCATCGCCAAGAGCGGCCAGTTTGACAATCTCGGCATACCCGGCACTTTTTTGGCGAGGCGGCAATGTTTCCAATACAGCACTATCGGCAATCACCAGCGCCGGTTGGTGAAACGCACCAATGAGATTTTTACCCGCTGGCGTATTGATCGCGGTTTTTCCGCCAACGGCGCTATCCACCTGCGCCAACAAGGTTGTGGGGATTTGTATAAAGGCCGTCCCGCGCTTGATAATGGCGCTGGCAAATCCGGCAAGGTCGCCAACTACCCCGCCGCCAAAAGCGGCAATGGCCTCTCCGCGCTCGACCTCCAGTGCCAGCAATTTTGCACACAGGTTATCAAGCCCAGAAAAACTTTTCTGCGCCTCTCCGGGTGGAATAATAATGGGATTAAGCAAAAGGCCTACTCCTGCGCACACCCGTTCCAGCACGCTCAGGTGTAATGCGGCCACCGTTTCATCAGTAACGCAGACAAGGCGTTGATTGGGGCAAAGCGCCGCCATTTTATCCGCTGCCTCTTTCAAAGCCCCGGTGCCGCAGACGACCGGATAAGAACGATCACCCAGTTCCACCATCAGGGTTTGCCGCTGACCCGCGCTCATCAATCTTGCTGCCTTGCTTTTATCGCGTTAAGTATTCTTGTAACCGTGTGCCCATGGGTATCGGCGCCACTTTCAATATGAATATCGGCTTTCGCGTAAACCGGGTAGCGCTTATCCATCAAGTTCTGCATTATCTTTCGCGGATTGGCCTGGCGCAAGATCGGGCGTGTATCGCGCAAGGCTACTCTCTCCATCAATACATCCAGATCGGCCATTAGCCATATACTCAGGCCCTTTTGCCGGATCAGCGCCCTTGTTCCATCATTCATAAAAGCACCACCGCCCGTCGCCAGAACCCCCTTTGGCCCTGACAGCAGACGGGCGATGACCTTGCGCTCACCTTCACGAAAAGCCGCTTCGCCGAAATCTTCAAAAATATCTTCAACACTGCGCCCGGCCGAATTTTCTATTTCTTCATCTGCATCATAAAACGGCAGGTTCACGGCTGCGGCCAGACGGCGGCCCACCGTGGTTTTTCCTGCTCCCATAAGCCCAACCAGTACAATCATCTGCGCTGGCTGCAGACCGACATCAAAATCAGGTGAATTGTTTTCTAAATTTGCCACATTTGGGCTATACGTCAGGGAAGCGGGTGGTGCAAATCCGTCAGGTCCCTAAAGGAGAAATAAAATGCGGCGCATGGCATTGGGCATAATTGTTATTCTGGCACTGCTGATCGCAGGTTTTGCTGTGTTGGTTGGGGCTGCCGACCGGCAGGCTTCGCAAGCCCGGCAAATCCGTGTAGAATTACAAGATGGACTTTAATACGTATTTTAAGGGCTTTGGCCTGGCTGCCTTGTTGTGCACCTTCGCCAGTCCCTCACCAGCACAAACCACACCTCCGATTAACGCCGATGTGCAGATACAGTCGCTTGGGCAGGTAGAGCCTTTCAGGGTTGGTGCGCAAAGCGGCATATTTTTCAAAATGCCGGCAAGCCAATGGCAAGGCACCAGTGCACGTATTGCCGCTCACCTGATGAGTGACCTGCCCGAAGCCGGGGCCTCCCCTTTGCTGAACCGGTTGGCGGCCAGCGTTTTGATCTCACCGTCCAATCCCCCTGCCAATGGAAAGGGCGATATGAAACTGGCCAGCCTGCGTCTTGCCAGCGCCTATCGCCTGGGCCTTCTGGACGCTGTTATTGATCTGGCCGAGCGTAGCCCCGGCGGTTTGTCTGACCCGGAAAATGCGGCGATTGCCACCCGCGCTTTTCTGGCACTGGGAAAAAACACCGAGGCTTGTGATACGGCTGCGCGTTTGCAAACTGGTCGCGAGGCCGTATTCTGGCTAAAAGTGCGCGCTTTTTGTCTGGCAAGAGAAGGTCAAAATGCGGCCGCCGAATTAACCGCAGGACTGGTGCTGGAAGCAGACCCGGAAGACGTTGATTTTTTGCTGGCGCTGAACCGGATGCAAAACCGCGATACGGCTCCGGTATCACCGATTAATGCGCTGGAGCTGGCCATGGCGCGGTTTTCCGGTGCCCCGATCGACCTTGCCGGCACCCCGCTTTCGCTGCAAAGTGCCCTTGCCGGATCCGAAGGCCTGGTTGGGCTGCAAGCCAGCCGCATCATGGCGGCCGCCGGGCTGTTGCCCACCGGTGAATTGGCTAAAGTCTATAGAAATTGGCCCGGCCTGCCCGCTATTGAAATAAGCGCAGACACTGACACAACTGAACCTTCGGATCATGAGAACAGACAGACGGATCAGGAAAAAGATGATGCCTCGCTACTGCGTATCGCTATGGGACAGGATAAAGCCCAACGCGCTGCCATGCTTTATCAAATCGCTTTGCGTGCACAAACGCCTTCCGGGCGGGCAAAAGCCATTTATGAAGGCCTGAAACTTGAAAAAAATATGCCGGGTTTTATGGCGGCCGCCGCACTTTATACGCCTGTGATCCATGATCTGCCGGTAATGACGCAACCCATGAGGACGTATTTTGCCTATGCACTTTTGGCCAGCGGACAAGCCGCCCAAGCCTCGACATATATCGATCAGTCGGTGCCGACAACGGGGCGATTGATTATGCTTTCAACGCGCACAAATATCGTCATTAAGGCCTTGCCTGACGAAGAAATTACCGACCCCAAAAAGGCCAGTCTTGCCTATAATGACACTATGGCGCTGCTGGCGCTGGGTACGCCAATTTCGGGCGAAGTGCGTGATTTTCTATTTAATCATACTGCCGATACGGAATCCTTTGCCCCATGCCGAAACAGCGCTCTGGCCGCTATTGATGATGGTGCCCGAAGGCGCGCCCGCGCGGAAGGTTTTTTGCGGGCGGCATTGCTGCTGGCTGAAAGCGGGTTTGACCGCATCGAGCCGTATTGCGGCGCCCGCATTATCCAGGCCTTTCAAACCATGGGTTATGATGGGTTGGCGCGTCATGCAGCGCTGGAAATGATGCTGGCTCCACGCCTGCAGGCTTTGAGGATACAGGATGAATGACCCGGCCCTGATCGAGCAATTTTTGGAAATGATGAGCGCGGAACGCGGTGCCGCTCACAACACCTTACTGGCCTATCGGCGCGATCTGGATGATCTGGCCGGGTTTTTGAAGGGGCGGCGCACCAGTGTGATCAAAGCATCACAAACCGATTTGCAGAACTGGATGACGTATCTTAACCGGCGCGGTCTTGGTGCCCGCACAGCGGCCCGTAAACTTAGTGCCCTGCGTCGTCTTTACCGGTTTGCCCACGCCGAGAAAATTCTACACCACAACCCCTCCCTTACCCTTTGCGCCCCCAAATTGCCCCAATCCCTGCCCAAAGTGCTCTCCATTGCACAGGTCAATGCGCTTCTTGAAGCAGCACAGATGGATGACAGCCCCCAGGGTTTGCGCACCAATGCCCTGATGCAAATCCTTTATGCGTCCGGCCTTAGGGTATCAGAACTGCTCAGCCTGCCGCTGGCAACCGGGCAAAGGCAAGAACGAATGTTAATGGTGCGCGGCAAAGGCGGGCGTGAACGGCTGGTGCCGCTAAGCCATACTGCCCTTGATGCCATTAATGCCTATCAATATGTGCGCCCAAAATTTATCCCGACCGGAGAAAATGCCTTTCGTGCCACCCGGTTTTTGTTTCCATCACGAGCAAAATCCGGGCATTTAAGCCGTGAGCGATTTCACGCCATCACCAAGACCCTGGCGATAAAGGCGGGGCTGGCCCCCGCTCAGGTTTCGCCGCATATTTTGCGCCATGCCTTCGCCAGTCATTTGCTGGCTGGCGGCGCGGACCTGCGCACCGTGCAGTTATTACTGGGCCATGCGGATATTTCCACCACCCAGATATATACCCATGTTTTGGACGAGCGCCTTAAAAGTCTGGTGCAAACCGCCCACCCACTGGCTGGCAAATCAGGCTGACCTGATTGTAGAATTATATTATTTTGAAGGAAAACCAAAATGCACGACATTATTCATCGCCGGGATTTTATAAAGCTGGCGGCGGCCATGACCGGGACGTCTTTACTGGCACGGCCCGCTCTTGCGGCCAGCATGCAACGCGGCTTCACCCATGGTGTTGCCAGTGGTGATCCGGATGCAAATTCTGTGGTTTTATGGACACGGTATGTGGGCGATGGTGCAGCACCAGTTCGATGGCAAATTGCCCAGGATATGAACTTCATATCGATGGTGCAAGAAGGCACAGTTATTGCCAGACCCGAAGCAGATTACACCACCAAAGCGATCGCCGAAAACTTGCCGGCCGGACAGTGGTTTTATTACCGCTTCAAGGCACCTGATGGCAGCTTTTCTGATATTGGCCGCACCCGCACCCTCCCCGAAGGTAGACTGTCTTCGTTAAAACTGGCGGTGTTTTCCTGCGCCAACCTGCCCTTTGGTTATTTTAACGCTTATGGCCATGCGGCGGCGCAGAATGATTTTGATCTGGCTGTGCATCTGGGCGATTATTTTTATGAATACCCGGTTGGCACCTACCCTTCGAAAAAGCAAAGTGTGCCCGGACGCCATATTGAACCGCAAAATGAATTGATTCAGCTTGCGGATTATCGCCTGCGTTATAACTCGTATCGTCTGGACCCTGACCTGCAGGCCCTGCACCGAAATTACCCGATGATCAATGTCTGGGACGACCATGAAATTGCCAATGATAGCTGGCAGGGGGGCGCGCAAAACCATGACCCCGCCACGGAAGGGGCATGGTCGGATCGTAAACGCGTCGCCAAACAGGCCTATTTTGAATGGCTACCCATGCGTAATCGCGCCTATGGGCGCTATAATTTTGGTGATCTGGCCTCTGTTATCACACTGGATACGCGCCTGACCGGCCGCACCCGGCAATACCCCTATGCCGAAGTTCTAAAAGACGTGAATGTCAACGATCAACAGGCGGTGCTTCAGGCCCTTAGAAACTTCAGGGACGGCATCTGGTCGGATGAGACCCGCACCATGCTGGGGCAACCACAGGAGAGCTGGCTGGACCAGACCCTTGCAACCTCCAGATCTAGCGGACAACCCTGGCAAATCATTGCGCAACAGGTCATTGTCGGGCGCACCTATGGTCCAAAATCCTTTTTACAAGCCCTGCCGGCCAACACGCCTGACTGGCTGAAAGCCCGTGTGCAGGGCGGGGTGTTGGCCGCAAATGCAGGCTTGCCCGTAAGCGTTGATTCCTGGTGCGCCTATCCTGCGGCCCGCACACGCCTGCTCAACAGCCTGCGTCACAATGCGGACAATGCCCTGGTGCTGGCCGGCGACAGTCATAATGCCTGGGCTTACGATCTTTACGCCGAAGATGAACAAAAAAGCGGCATCAATCCCGCAGCGGTCGAGTTCGCCGGCCACAGTGTGTCGTCACCAGGCCTGGAAGGTTATTTGCCCATTGAAGAAAAGACACGCGCACAGGCATTGATAGATGCCAGCCCGGAAATGCGCTGGGCCAATACCACCAATCGCGGGTATATGGCGATCAGCCTTACGCGCGACATGGCACAGTGCGAATGGCGCTTTACCGGCCCTGCCAATGCCCGGCAATATGATCTTATTGGACAGCACAGTATGGGTGTTCGCGCTAAAAATGGAAAAGGAACCCATAAACTGGAAACCGTTTAGAGCGAATACGACCCAGATTCAGGAACATGGTCTGCAACCGGCAAAAAGAACAGCTCTTCTACGCTGGCCTCCAATACCTGGGCCAATTTAAGTGCCAGAACCGTTGATGGAATGAAGACTGCATTTTCCACCGTATTGACGGTTTTTCTGGTAACGCCGACACGCACGGCCAGTTCCTCTTGAGTGAAATCATGGCGGGCGCGATATTCTTTGAGACGATTACCCAATTGTGCGGTGCGCGGCGGACTCATACCTGCCTCATATTAATATTGGTTTTGAACTCCATCACCACATAGGAAAATAATGGTGCAGCGATCGCCACCACAAAGATCAAATGCACAATGCCACGCACGGGCACCTGCACAAATGAAATGGCAATATAGGAAAGTGCAATTGTGATAAATGTAATGAAAGAACCAAGGGCGATGGCTTGCAAGCGCATATTACGTGACCATTCATCATTCAAGACGCACCCCGCCCTGGCTTTTTTCACCTTGTATTGGAAATGAACAAAAAACACCATCGCCGCTACCCATGCCACCGATCCCGCGACCGTCAATCCATTACCGATGCCGTGCATTTTCCCTGCCTCATCAGAAAACTCGCTTAACGTCATACCACCTTGCCAAAGCACAAATGCGCACGCGGTGAAAAGCAGGCTCAGGCTACGTTGGCGAACGAGTTTCTCAATTTCAATCATTGTTTTTCCTTTCCGGGATAAATTTGAAATTGTAACCTATACGTTATATAGAATAACGTCAAGGTTACATTTAATGCCGCGTTAAAATGTATCCAGTTGCGCGTTCTTGCATTCACAAGTATTGCCAATATTTTGTTTTCTGGACGGAAATTTAATGTCTCATATTGGCCCCACCCTGGAAACCGAACGATTGATTATGCGTCCCCCGGACGAAGATGGGTTTGAGGGTTATGCCGCCCTTTTTGCCAATGAAGAGGCCGCACAATATATTGGCGGCCTAAAAGACCGGGCCCAGGCCTGGCGCGCCATGACCAGTCTGATCGGCATGTGGGTGGTGCGCGGGTTTGGCTTCTTTTTTGTGTACGAAAAAGAGACCGGTGACTGGGTAGGCAGCGTTGGCCCGCATTGTCCTGAAGGCTGGCCGGGACGCGAAGTTGGCTGGTCCATATCCCCCGATCATTGGCGCAAGGGTTATGGCAGGGAAGCCGCAATCGCGGCTATGGATTATGCCTTTGATGGGCTTGGCTGGGACAAATGTATTCACGTTATCGACCCGCGGAACACGCCTTCTGAACGTCTGGCCAAAGCGCTGGGCAGCGCCATTGTTGGTGAAGTTGAAGAACTGGCCGGGTTTGGCCCGATGCACCTTAATCTGTGGGGCCAAAACGCCAATGACTGGCGCAATATACGCCAATCATTCCTTGTTTAGACGGATCGGCAAGGCTTTATACCTGTATCTGTTATAAAGCCCTGCCAAATCACCTTATGGTTACCGATATGGGCGCGAGCCATACCCACGTGCCGACCGATACATGCCGATATAACGCACAAGGTATTTCGAGCCACGAACGATACGCGCCTGCCCATAATGATCCTGGCAGTAACGAACGGTCACAATGGCGCTTTCGCCCTGATAGCGCCCGGTGCGCTTGACCCGGAAACAGTTACTATACGGGCCACGACCCCATTTGACGATCTTGCCGCGCACACCATAACGATTAATGCGGTTAAGCCATGGATATTGCGCACGAATATTGTTGTTATACGTATTCCTGTTGTTATACATATTTCTGTTATTGTTATACATATTACCGTCCGTATTGACCGGTGGCGGCGTATAGCGATTACCATGGGCCATGGCCGGGGCGGCCAGTGTGGTGCTGGCAAGGCCAAAAGCGGCCAGCAAGAGCAGCGTCTTGCTGCTTGGGATTGGTTTGGTTTGCGTCTTCATCGTTTTTCTCCTTGATGACCAGCCTGTGGACATCATGAAGAATCACCCCTGAAGCCAAGCTGAAAGCGATGTTCATGTAGATGAAGGGCAAAGGGTGTATGCGCCACCGGCCTCTTCGATCTGGTGCATGGCGGCTTCAAAATCCCCCCAGTCATCATTTTGAGCAATCGGTGCCCACAACCCTTCCACATCTTCGATAATCAATGAAAACGGATTTTCACGGGCAAAATACGGATGTTCCAGTCGCGCCGGGCGCACCGGTTCAAAGGTTTTGAGCTGTTCACGAAACGCCGCAAAGCACGGCTGCTGATAGGCCCCAAGACGTGGCCGGGTAAGGGCACGGTCCGCATCACCGCAAAACCAGTCAAAGAAGAACCCCTCATAGGAAACCTGGCTGTCTTTCAGTGCGGCTAGAATAACGCGCAGGAAAGCCTGATTTTCCTCATCGGTGCGCGCCGCAAGACCAAGACGATGTAAAAAGGCTTCGGGCAAGGCATGGACGTAGGTTTGCGCAAAGGCCTTGTGCGCTTCCTGCAAGTCTTCAACCGGTGCCAAAAGGCTAAGCGCCTCGCCCAGACGCGCCAGATTCCAGCTTACCGCCTCCCCCTGACGGCCAAAAGCATAAAGCCCCTGATAGTCAAAATAGGCCGCCGTAAAGCCCGGTTCATAATGTGGTAAAAACCGCCAGGGGCCATAATCGAAACTCTCCCCGTTTATATTCATATTATCGGTATTGAGCACCCCATGCACAAACCCGGCGGCAATCCATCGCGCGGCCAGGTGTGCACTGGCCCGTGCGACATGTGCCAAAAAGGCCGCCGGGCGTTTTGCGTCTGCCAGGGCCAGCACGTCCGGCATATAGTTTTCCAGGCAATGGTTCAGCAATAAAGCCATATTATCTTTTTGGCCCAGCATTGCCAAACGCTGAAAACTGCCAAAACGAATATGGGAAAAGGACAGACGCACCAGAACCGCACTGCGCGTTGGTGATGGCTCATCCCCGCGCATCAGTGCCTCCCCGGTTTCAATAACACTAAAGGCACGAGAAGTTGGCACCCCCAAGGCCTCCAGCATATTGGCCGCCAACACCTCGCGCACCGCCCCTTTCAGGGTCAGACGCCCATCCGCCCCCCGCGACCAGGGGGTGGTGCCACTGCCTTTGGTGCCAAGGTCCATCAGGCGGTTGTTATCATCGCGCAATTGCGCAAATAAAAACCCGCGCCCATCACCTAGGTCCGGGTTATATTGGCGAAACTGATGGCCATGATAACGCATGGCCAGATTATGTTGCTGGTTGTCGGGCAGGGCTTCAAAGCGTCCAAAATGGCGCACCCAGTCTTTATCATCAAGGCCACCAAGTCCGACCTCTGCCGCCGCTCTCTGATTGCGATAACGCAACAAAGTTTGCGGAAAACCTGCACTTTGAACCGGGTCGGCAAAGTCAGCACCCAGCTTATCAAAGCGCGGGTCGGGCTGGTATTGAAATGGTGTGGACATAAAAACTCCTGATCCGGCTAAAGAGAATTAAGGCCAATTATGGTCCGTGCCATGCAATTTTGCATACCAGGTGCGGCAATACGACACTTTTAATGCACGAGTTGGTTACCTATATACCATAACGAAGCTGCTGATGCGGCTTTACCGTTTCCCCGACCCCTTTTCGTTCGAGACGGTTACCGCAGGCCTTTCCCTCCCCCTTTGAAAGGCCTTTGCGAGGACTTCCAAGCCGGGTCACTTCGTGTGGACCCGGCTTTTTTTTGGTTTTTTTTGGCCCGCCCCTACAGGTAATTTTCCACTTGCCGCAAGTCAGAAATTAACATTGCCCCTTCAGCGGCCAAACCTTCTTCGTCTTTTAAGGTGCCACCAATAAACCCAAGGCAGATCATGCCGGCAGCATGAGCGGCGCGGGTGAATACTTGATTGGTGATGGTTTCCGAATCCACCAACACCCCGTCACAGTCAAATATAACCAGATCAATGGCGCTCAATGACCACCCTCGTGCGCCAGTTCTTTTTCCTGCACCTTGCCCTGCGCATTAAGCGGTATGTCGGTCAGATCAAAATTAAAATCAACGGCAGCTTTTACCGGATTGCTGATCGTGGTGGAAAAATGCGCGAGGCTTTTGGCGGGAATTTCTTTGACATCAACCGGTACGGTCCAGGCAAAAAGCTCTGTCTCTGTTTCATCGCGCAGGCTGATACGCACCAGAGGCGCGGGGCGCGATTTTTTCCCGCCATTAAACAATGAACCGGTCACATGGATCACTACATCGCCATTTTCACGCACCATTTGCGTTTTAAGGTCTTTGAACGCAAAGCCCCGTATGTCTACCGGAAAGCCAATACTGGCAAAAGCACCGGCGGTTTTTGGAATGGCCCGAACAATGCTTTGCCGATTAAGAACGGCCACACTGGCCAGCACGAATAACATAACAAACACGCCGCCCCAGGCCCCCAACGCCAGCAGGCGACGCTTTTGCCGGGCTTTGGCCTCCAGTTTATCGCGGTAAGCGCGATGTGCCGGCTTGCTCTTTGGTGCTTCATCCATAGGTATTGATGTATTTTGTTGTTCTGGTTGTGGCTCTGTCTCCATTGGCGCTGGAGGATTTTCTGTTTCTTCTATTATATTTTCTTGTGGTGCCGGTTCTTCGGCCTGTGTTTCCTGCACCTCTTGCGTGTCTGTTGATTCAGGGGCGGGAACGGTTGATGGCTCTCTGGCATCTTCAGGCCTGGCAAACCATTCATGGCCACAGGTCACGCAACGAACCTTGTGCCCCGACTGACCCAAGGTCTTGGCATCGACGGTATAGTGCGTAGAACAGTCTGGACACGTTATGATCATGTGCAAACCGAATCAGTCCTTGTTTGTCCAACCCCTGTGAGGTCGCCTATTTTTTCACCGAAGTCCAGTCAACAGCAAGAACAGACACTGCCGCCGGACACGCCGGTTCTGGCGATGAATGGGTTGTATATGCGTTATTCGCATGGACAGGATGTATTGCACAATATCAATTTGAACCTGGCACCGGGTTCATTTCATTTTCTGACCGGGCCATCGGGGGCGGGTAAATCCTCACTTCTGAAACTGATTTATCTGGCCCGGCATTGTTCCCGCGGGCATTTGCAATTATTCGGGCACAATGTGGCCCAATGCAACCGCAATGAAAAGGCGCTGCTGCGCCGCCGCGTCGGCGTGGTGTTTCAGGAATTTCGCCTGCTGGATCATCTTAGCGTCTTTGAAAATATTGCGCTTCCCCTTCGTGCCGCCGGGATAAAACGCGAAGTTTACGAAGAAGACGTGGTCGAGCTATTATCCTGGGTAGGCCTTGGCGATGCCATCAATGAAAATCCGCGGGCGCTTTCCGGCGGCGAAAAGCAAAGGGTGGCCATTGCCCGCGCCGTGGTGGCCAAGCCTGAATTACTGATCGCGGATGAGCCAACGGGTAATGTGGACCCGCAAATGGGCATCCGCCTGATGCGCCTGTTCGTCGAGCTGAACCGGCTTGGCTCTACGGTGCTGATTGCCAGTCACGACCTGCAATTAGTGCGCGCCTCCGGGGCGCCGGTGCTGACCATCAATGAAGGCCGCCTCAGCCCGCCAAAAGCGCCGCGCAAACGAGGCCGCAAATGAACCAGACCGACCAGCCAGCGCCAACCCCGCCTTCCATGCTGCCTTTGCGTTCCCGCGAGGATGGCCCACTTTTCTTTGTCATTGCCATTATCATCTTTCTGGCTTGCATCAGCGCGCTAATTACCCGTGCCGCCTTTGTTTCGGCGGCCCAGTGGCGCAATGATCTGAACAGTGCCATGACCGTGCAAATCAAGGATACGCGCGATCAAGCCATCAAAGTTGACCGCGCCGCCAAGGTGTTACAGGCCACAAAAGGGGTGTCATCGATTACCCGTTATGGGCGTGAGCGGGCGCTTGACCTGCTGGAGCCATGGCTGGGCAAGGGTAATATCCCGGACGATCTTCCCCTGCCGGTTTTACTGGGCGTCCGGCTTGACCCCAAGGCACCGGCCAGCAAGGAAGTGATTATGCTGGCCTTGTCGGCGGCCGATATAAATGCCGAAGTGGACGACCACCGGCGCTGGTCATCAGAAATGAACAAGGCCACCACCTTTATACAATTGTTTTCTATTGCCGCTCTTGGGCTGTTACTGGCCGCCTCCGTGGCGGTGACCGGATTTGCCACCCGCGCCAGCCTCGCCGCCCGGCGTAATGTGGTCAACACTTTGCATCTTGCAGGAGCGTTTGACAGTTATATCGCACGAGAGTTTGAGAGGCGTTTTGGGACGCTTGGCTTGCGCGCCGGATTAACCGGCGCGGCGCTGGCCGGCCTCATCGTGGGCGGCGCGCAATTATTAAGCGGGGCCAGCTCAGGGGTGTTGTTGCCGGTATTTCGGCTGGACCTGACAGGGTTTGGCCTTCTTGTTCTGGCGCCGGTCTTGACGGGTTTTCTTGGGGCGCTCACCGCGCGTCTGACCGTGCTTTCCAATTTGCGGGAGCAGGAATAATGCGTGGCTATATTATCCGCTTTGGCTTTTTGATCCTGGTCGCCGTGCTGGCCGGTTTTGCCTTTTATCTTTTCACATTGCCCAAAACGCCAGATATGCGCGATATGCCAAAAGCCGATGCTATCGTCGTGCTGACCGGGGGTGGCGGCACCCGCATACGGGCGGCGGCGGCACTGCTGGCAAAGCAGCGCGGGCAGAGATTGCTGATCTCCGGTGTGCACAATACGGTGCAGCGCAAAGAAATTCAGAACCTGTTTCACCTCTCACCCAAAGCCATGAAGTGCTGCGTTGATCTGGGCTATCGTGCCCGTGATACCCTTGGTAATGCCGATGAAATTACCGCCTGGGCACAAAAGCATGGCTATCGGCACCTGATCGTGGTTACCTCGAATTTTCACATGCCCCGCGCCCGGATCGAGCTTCGCACCACGGCGCCAAACATTCGCTTTAGCGCTTATGCCGTAAAGGAAAACCGCCATAGAGGTATGGAAAAATGGCGGCGTATTTTTGTTGAATACCTTAAATATATTGTAATTCTGGCCCGTGAAACCATCCTTGGAATCGGGAAATAATCATGCAAGCCTTGCGCTCTTTTATCTTTACGCTCTGGATGTATGGCCTGATGGTGGTGATGGGCTTGCTTTTCCTGCCTTTGCTGGCCGGACCGGTGCCCTGGGTCAAGGTCGTCGTTTTATTATGGATCAGGCTGGTATTTTGGGGGTTGCGCGTATTTTGCGGGGTAACTCTGCGCATTGAAGGCAAAGAGCACTTGCCCAAAGGCGGTGCCTTGATTGCCTGTAAACACCAGGCCATGGTCGATGTTTTGTGGCCTTGGCTGGTGTGTGATTTTCCGGCCCTGATCTTCAAAAAAGAACTGAGCCTGATGCCCATATTTGGCTGGTATGCACTAAAGCTGCAAAATGTTATGATTGATCGTGGCGGTTATGCGACAGCTTTGCGCTCCATGGTGCGACAGTCAATTGCACTGGCCGAACAGGACCGGCAGATTTTAATATTTCCGGAAGGCACAAGGGGAGAACCCGGCGCTGCCCTGCCCTATAAACCTGGCGTTGCCGCGCTTTATATGCAGATGAACACCCCTTGCGTGCCGGTGGCGTTAAATTCAGGCCTGCACTGGCCAGCCCATGGCATGATGCGCACCCCCGGCGTCATAACCGTGCGTATTTTGCCGCCCATAGCGCCAGGGTTAAAGCGAAAAGAGTTTATGCAGACCCTGCAGGATAAAATTGAAAGCGCTTCGGCTGAATTATTGGCTGATGAAATCTGCTAAGGCGGCCAGTACGGCACGGTTTTCATCCTCAAGACCAATGCTCATGCGTAAATATCCCGGCAGTCCAAACCCGCGCATACCACGAAGGATCAGCCCGCGAGCGGTTAAAAATGCTTCAGCCTCATCGGCCTTTTCCGGCGAAGACAACCCCAGCAGCACAAAATTGCCCGCACTGGGATAAGCGTCAATGCCAATCTTTTTGGCTTGTTTTTCGATCCAGGGTGCCCAGTGCGCCACATGGTCCGCCCCTTTTTGGATGAACCCGTTATCCCCAAGGGCGGCCAGCGCCGCCGCCTGGGCCATGGCATTGACGTTAAACGGGCTGCGCACCCGGTTTAACACGGCGGCCACTTCTGACGGGCAATAGGCCCAGCCCACTCGCAGACCCGCCAGACCATAGGCTTTTGAAAAGGTTCGCGTGGCCACCACATTGTCGTGCGTGTTGACCAGCGCAAAGCCACCCTCATAATCATCTTCGCGCACATATTCCGCATAGGCGCCATCAATCACCAGCAAGACATCATCCGGCAAACCGGCATGCAGTTTGCGCACCTCTGCGCCAGGCATAAGATAACCGGTAGGATTATTGGGATTGGCCAGAAACACCATGCGTGTGCGCGCGGTCATTACCGATAAAAACGCTTTGGCATCGATGCGCATATCGGTTTCCGGCGCGGCCACAGGGGTTGCACCGTTTTGCATGGCAATCAGTTTATAGCTTAAAAACCCGTTTTGCGCGTGCACCACTTCATCGCCCTCGCGCAAATAGGCCTTGCCCAGCAATTGCAACAATTCATCCGAACCACAACCGCAGACAATCTGCTCAACAGGGAGGCCATGCTTTTCACCAAGCGCCGCGCGCAACAAGGTGACGCCGCCATCAGGATAGCGTTCAATCTTTTTTTCGGTCTCGTGCATGGCACTGATTGCCGCCGGGCTGCAGCCAAAACAGTTTTCATTGGATGAAAGTTTAATGGGTGCCGCAAAGCCCAGCGCATCGGAAACACCTCCGCGATATGGTTTGATGTCCAATATGCCGGGTCGGGGTAGAGGTGCCATTATAACGTATCCTGTGCGTTTTTTTTCAATGGTTTTGCAAAGAGGCCGATCTGGAAAAGCCCGTCTCTTTCTTTGGGAGCAGCATTGCCGTCATATGCCAGAAGACTCAAGTCTCCGTCTTTGGCAAGCACAGTGCCTTGCGGCATATCGCCCATAGCACCTTTTTTTACATACCATGCAAAATCATTGCCGGTGGTTTCGCGCGGGGCACTGGCCACCGCATAAGCCTTTGGTGCCTGCGTCCCGGCAAAACGCGGCAGGGCCGCCAGCACCGCAGGCGCAGAATTGCCTGTGCTCTGCAATGGTACCAGCTCTGCCCACCAGGAAGAGTGCGCATCCGGGGCAGGCACAATGGCAATGGCCCCTTCCTCGGCGGCGCTGCGCCTGATGGCCTCATCGTCATTTGCCACCATAACCATGGGCAGCAGGCCAAAAAATGTTCGCGCCTGCGCCCTTAAATGCGGATCAGAACGGGAGATAACTAAAAATGCCGGGCCTTGTGCCTGAAGGCTTTGAGCGATGACCGTGCTCCACAGACGCTCGACAGCCGACGCGCTTAACGTGGCGCTCGCCCGGCCCACCAGTCGGGCAAATAATTGCGCCTCACGGGCCGGACGCCAGGCCAGACCACCACGCACCTTGGATTTTCCCACCTCCTCGGCCAGCGCCAGGCGTTGTTGGATCAATTTCAGGATTTCATCATCCAGTCGATCAATGGCCGCGCGCCAGGCCTGCATATCCATATCGGGAATATCGCGCGTCATGGATTTGACCTCAGGGCCGGGATGAGTAACGGGCGCGATGTTGGTGGCCGGACCAGCACCTGCTTGCTGGCCTCTACCATAATCACCCCGCCAAAGGCTGGCCAGAGGCGTTCGCCCGCCTGTTCCCATGCCTGTGCGGCGCTCAAGGATACGGTAAAGCGTGTTGGCGGCGCATATAGCGCTTTCGCCCAGGCGCATGTTTGCAGGCCGCAATCGCGCATCAGACGGCGCATTTGGCCACGCGAATAAGCCCGGCCATGGCCAAACGGGCTGGCATCAAGATGCGCCCATAGACCAGTGCGGTTGGGCACCACACAAACCACTTTGCCTTGCGGTGCCAATATGCGGTGCACTTCCATGAGGAAATTTACCGGTGCACGGGATTCTTCCAGACCATGCACAACCAATACCCGGTCAAAGGCCGCTTCACCAAAGGGAAGGGCTTCATCATCTACCAACAGGGACTTTACGCCACCGCTGGCCGGCCATTGCTCCACGCCTTGACGTGCCGGCATGGCCAATGTCAAACGCCTTGGTGCCTGATCGTCCTTAAAATAGGGTATGCCATAACCTACCGCCAATACATCCAGACCGCAAAGGTCAGGCCACAAGGCGGTCAGGCGGCGCATGATCATGGCCTGCACTGCCTTGCCGGGCACACTGCGATAAAATTCTTCAAGGTCGGCCACATTGGGCTGCATAACGGGTTTTCTCTGCTATAACGTGGCATTAAACCTATCGAACACTCTTCTCCAGGAAAAGCACTCATGAGCCTGATGGTAAAACAAATTCCCTGCCTAAGCGATAATTATGGTTATTTACTGCATGACCCCGTCAGCGGCGAAACCGTGAGCATAGACAGTCCGGACGCCAATGCCATTCTGACAGCTCTTGAGGAAGAAAACTGGCATTTGACACAAATTTGGAACACCCATCACCATTGGGATCATGCAGGTGGCAATGCGGAACTGGTTAAAAAAACCGGCTGTATAATTATTGCGCCAGCCGGCGAGCGCGACATGATCCCCGGTGCTGATCGTTATGTGCATGAAGGTGATGAGGTGATGCTTGGCGATTATAATGCACGCGTTCTGGAAACGACTGGCCATACGCGTGGCCATATTTGTTATGTAATGGATGAACAAAAAAAAGCCTTTGTCGGTGATACGGTTTTTTCCATGGGCTGCGGTCGCCTGTTCGAAGGCTCAGCCGCTCAAATGTGGAACAGCCTTTCAAAACTTATGGCACTACCCGATGAAACCCTGATTTATTGCGCCCACGAATATACCGCCGATAATGCCCGTTTTGCACTAACCATAGAGCCGGAAAATCAGGATTTACTGGCACGGGTGGATGCGGTTAAGGCCTTGCGCGCCAAAGACCGGCCCACCGTGCCAATGTCATTGGGGCTGGAGAAAAGAACCAACCCGTTCTTGCGACCGGATAGCCCGGCCATACGACACCGCCTCAAGGCAGAGTCGGCAGACGATGAGCAGGTTTTTGCGATGATTCGCGCGTTGAAAGATAAGTTTTAAGCGGGTTCATTGATGGGCTGACATGAATGTGAAATACATTCATTTTGGCGATACCGTCCGCCGCTGCTTCAAAACTTAAATTCACCGGTGATCCATCGGCTCTGGCAAAATCAATAACCATTGGCCCCAGATAAAGACTGACCATGGCCTCTGGCGCTGCCAGGCTGGCCGTATTGGTTGGCGTCCCGCCACTACTGAGGGATAAACTGATCCCCAGCACAATCATGACTACAATTTTCGTAAACATTTCTTTTCCCTCGCATTAAGCGTAAAATGTCAGGTTTCAAGGTCGCGGAACTGACGGCGCAGTTTCCACTCTTTTGAGGTTACGGTGCGTTCCAGGTCCGCCAGACGATCTTCCAGATCACGAAACTGGTAACGCAAATTAGAAAACGTCACTTCGGGCCGCCGCTCTACCCCGCGCCAGAAACTGTCTTCTTCGGGGGGAATATTGGCTGGCTTCTGCCCGCGAACCGGAAGGGCAAAGCACGCAATAATATAAGCGATAAAGGTGAAGGGTCCGGCGATAAAAAACGACAATACCCAGAGGATACGAACCAGCACCACATCCATATTGAAGTAATCGGCAAGACCGGCGCATACCCCGCACCACACCCCGGTGCTGCGATTGCGATACAGACGGTGCGGATTGGGTGGGCGTGAAAAATCTTTAGTCATCTTCGTTTTTCCTCCAGCCAGGCGCTTCGGCATCCAATATGGCTTCCAGCGAGTTTATCCGCTTTTCCATCCGCCGGGCACTGCGCCACAGATCTTCGAGCATGTGCTCATCATCGGCAGAAAGAGATTTTTGCTGTTTCAGCTTGGTAAGGTTGGTCAATATCACCGCTGGCATAATGACCAGCACGATAAAAACGACGGCAACTGCGGTTATATTCATGGGAAGACCCCTCTCTTATCATTATACTTAGCTGTTGCTGGCCGCCTGTTTAACCGCCTTTTTGACCTTGCCGATTTTTTCGCGAAGCGCCGTCAGTTCTTTTTCAACGGCCTCTTCGGCTTCCAGGTCTATGAACTGCCCTTCAAGGCTCTTGCCACCGTTCAAGTCATACGATTCGGCCATGGCTTCCAGTTCATCAACCTTGCGCTCAACCGCCGCATAGCGGGTCAGGGCATCCTCTATCTTGTGATCAGATACCGTCTGGCGCACACGAAGCCGGGTTTCGGCAGATTGGCGACGGGCCGCCAGCGCCTTGTGCTTGGCTTTGGCCTCATCCAGCTTGGATTGCAGCTTGCCCATGTCTTCATCAGCCTTGTCGATGGCCTCATCAACAATGGCCAGCTCTTTTTCCAGGGCCTCAACCATTTCCGCAGATTTTGCCTTGGCCTGTAATGCGCCGCGTGCCAGGTCTTCACGACCTTTGGAAACGGCCAGTTCGGCCTTGGCTTCCCAATCTGTGGTCGCCGCGCTAAAACGTTCCAGCTTGCGTTCAACATCTTTTTTATCGGCAATGGCGCGGGCCGCTGCCGTGCGCACTTCAATCAGCGTATCTTCCATTTCCTGGATAATCAGGCGCGCAATCTTTTCCGGATCTTCGGCCTGTTCCAGCATGGAATTTATGTTTGAATTGATGATGTCACCCATCCGTGAAAAAATACCCATAATACTCTCCTTAGATACAGTTTGCCTTCATCAGGCAGTGGGGAAACGCCCCTCGTTTGTGTTTAGAAAAAAATGCCGCCAATAATCAGTCCGGCTACAAAGAAGCCCCAGCATTCCGCCGGGCGTGTGCGCAAATAACGCCAGAACCGTGAACTGGTCTCACGCCAGTCATCGGCGGCCTTATCCGCTTTGTTTTCACGAACTTCTTCATAAGGGTCATACTTGCTCATCTTTTTCTCACATTTTTTATTTCGACCGACCGGGAGTTTTTCCCGATTACCCTATACGTCGCAATGCTCGTGCCAACTTTCTATTAACGGTTTAATTCATTGTAATCACAGGTTTATTGTATTTATTTGCTTATTTTAATGCTGTGCTATATGGTTTATTACACTGTTATTTAGTATATTACACTTATATAAATTGGTGTTTTTCACATGTTGAAACCGGACAACCTTCCCCCGCTGATCGGGCAAAGTGCCGAGTTTTTATCCCTTCTGGACCGGGTATCACTGGTGGCACCCGTGCATCGCCCGGTTCTGGTCATTGGGGAGCGCGGGTCTGGCAAGGAATTAATCGGCGCGCGCCTGCATTTTCTGTCATCACGCTGGTCGCGCGATTATATCAAGGTCAATTGCGCGGCCCTGTCCGAAGATTTGCTGGAATCCGAATTGTTTGGCCATGAGGCAGGTGCCTTTACCGGGGCCAAAGGCGTCCATGCTGGCCGTTTTGAACGGGCCGATGGTGGCACGATTTTTCTGGATGAAATTGCCAATGCGTCATTGCGGGTGCAGGAAAAAATCCTGCGGGTGGTGGAGTATGGCGAGTTTGAGCGCATTGGCGGCGAGAAAACCCTGCGAACGGACGTGCGTGTGGTGGGTGCCACCAATGCTGATCTTCCAGCGCTGGCCAAGGCCGGAAAGTTTCGCGCGGACCTGTTGGATCGCTTGTCTTTTGAAGTGATCAACCTGCCGCCCTTGCGGGTGCGCTGGGAGGATATCCCCATTCTCGCCCAGCATTTTGCGCAAGCCATGGCGGTTGAGTTGGGTCAGGAGCGCTTTTCCGGTTTTGGAATGAATGCCATGCGCACACTGATGGAGCATCACTGGCCGGGCAATATCCGCGAGTTGAAAAATGCCGTCGAGCGCGCCGTTGCTCGCGCCTCCCATGCCAATAAAGCAGGCTTTGTGGATGTGATTGACCTTGATCCTTTTGCCAAACACTGGCGCCAACCCAATGATGAGCATACGCTGTCTCCCCCCGATCCGGCCATTTCACCCAAACCAAAGCCGGGGCTTGCCATGCCCTTTGCTGCCCAGGTGCATACGCTTGAAAAGACCCTGATCGAAAATGCCCTGCAAACCCATGGCTGGCATCAGGGGCGTGCCGCCAAAAGCCTTGCTTTAAGTTATGATCAGTTGCGTCATTATATGGGTAAACACAAAATTAAACGTCCAGCCAGTCAATCAAAAGGTTCGTAAATTCACCAAAGAGTTGTGCCGGTTACACATTCCATACGTGCTATTAATGCCACGTTGTCGCTTCTAAACTAAAAATACACATCTTCGGGCTTGCTATTATACTGGCTCTGCCTTTAAGAGAAATTTCACAGATTAACTTCATGCTGATCTTTGGAACATTTTGGACAGGATACATTATGCGCCTTTTGCGCCCCATGAACCAGAACCTGACCAGCGGACGCAGCGCGCGGCCGCCAATGTTCATGCCTGCCACCACACTTATGATGACAACAACAACATCCCGCATGCGGGGTGGTTTGGAATGATCTGATAGTATTAAAATTTGATCGTTTTTAACCCGCCCTGCAAACCCGCTGGCGGGTTTTTTCATGCGCGCTAACCTCTGGAGAAGTAAAATGCGTCCGACCATAGTAAAAGATAATTACAACAAACCCGTAAATCTTGCCGTGCTTAAATTTGGCGGCTCGGTGCTGGATAATGCCCAGGCAGTGCATTCGGCAGCCCATGAGATTTACCGTTATATCCGCCGCGGTGAAAAAGTGATGGCGGTGGTTTCGGCCATTGCCGGGGAAACGGATGCGTTAATGGAACTTGGGGCAGAGATCGGCGGCAGTGATAATGCACCGGGGGCCGCTTCGCTTTTGCGCCTTGGGGAAATTCGCGCCGCCGCTTTACTGGCATTGGCGCTGGAGCGCATCGGGCTGGATGCCCGTGCCGTGGACCCGGCCGAGATTGATCTTCGCGCCAGGGGCAATGCCCATAATGCGGCCCTGTGTGGACTGGACCATGAACGCCTGCTGGCATTGCTGGACGCGCATGAAGTGCTGGTGATACCGGGTTTTAGCGGGGTTCTGGATGATGGTCAGCCTGCGCTATTGGGTCGTGGCGGCACGGACCTGAGCGCCGTTTATCTGGGCGTAGCCATGAATGCCAAACGTGTGCGCCTGATCAAGGATGTGGATGGACTATACGCAGACGATCCAAAACACGACGCAAGCTCGCAGCGTTTTGGCAAAATCAACTGGAATGATGCCCGCCATATTTGTGGCAGTTCTATTCAGGACCATGCGCTTGAATATGCCAGGCAACATGGCCTTGCGCTGGAAATTGCTGCATCAGCCCGCCGCTTTGCTACCAGAATTTCCCCCGATTGTGCATCTGCCCATGCACCGGCCAGAACCCGCAAGCTGAAGGTGGCGCTACTGGGCTTTGGCACGGTAGGTGAGGGCGTTTATGCGCATTTACAGCGCCATCAACATCTGTTCGAAATTAGCGGAATTTTGGTGCGTGATGCTGACAAGGAACGCCAGCACGGCGCACCCGCCCATCTGATCAGCACCGATGCCGGTGAGGTATTTGCCCATCGCCCGGATATTGTGGTTGAAATGATTGGCGGCATTGACGCCGCCGATGCGTTTATCCAGAACGGGTTTTTTGGTGGTGCCGATGTGGTCAGTGCCAATAAAGCGGTCGTGGCCGCCAATTTTGATGATCTGCATAAAGCGGCCACGCGCGCCGGGCGGGAATTGCGCTATAGCGCTGCCGTTGGCGGCGGTGTGCCGATGCTGGAAGCGCTGGATCAGGTGCGTGAGGACGGCGGCGTATCCTCGGTGCAAGGGGTGATCAATGGCACGGCCAATTTTATTCTGGACCGTCTGGCAGAGAATTGCCCGTTTGATCAGGCTGTCCGTGAGGCGCAAGAGAAAGGCTTTGCCGAAGCCGACCCCTCTGCTGACCTTGATGGCGATGATGCGGCGGCCAAGCTGTGCCTGATGGCGCGTCACGGCTTTAAGGTAAACCTGCGCGTCAACCAGATAAAAAAAGAAAGTCTGCGTGATCTTGGTGCAGAGCGCATCAAGGCGGCACAGAGCGAGGGAAAAGTCATCCGCCAGGTCAGTGAAATCAGGCGCAATGCCAAAGGCGAGTTAAGCGCCAGCATTACTTTGCAGACCTTGCCTCGCGATCATTATCTGGCGGCCGCCAAGGGCGAGCAGAACCGGCTGATGATAAAGGCACAAAACGGCAAGGATGTGCAATTGCGAGGTAAAGGTGCCGGACGCTGGCCAACGGCAGAAGCGGTTATGGCAGATGTTTTGGACATTCACCGGCTTCGCGGGCAATATGAGGAAAAGATCAGCCAAAGCGCACCAGAACCGGCCTGCGCCTGAAATAAAACAGGATTAAAAAAGTGATGCACGCAAAGGCAAGCGCCCGCGCCCCGGCCAGTATCGGCAATGTCGCGGCAGGATATGATTGCCTTGGCCTGGCCATTGATGTGGCCTGGGATGAAGTGACCGCGCACCGCCAGCAAGGCCCGTCAAAAGCCGCGCTGGGGGCGGTTGGCGGACTGGTTTCCTCTTTGCCGAAAAAAATTTCACGCAATACGGCGTTGCGCGCAGCGCAGGCGGTTCTAAAAGCTGGCGGCGCACACTTTGGTGTGCGGCTTGATGTGATCAAAGGCGTCCCGATGAGTGCGGGCATGGGCGGCTCTGCCGCTTCGGCGGTGGCAGCGGCACTGGCCAGTAATGCCCTGTTGGCACAACCATTATCTCAAGATGCGCTTTTTACCTGCGCGATGGAGGGCGAAGCGGCCTCTGCAGACCCACCACCACCCGATAATGTCGCCGCCGCGCTTTATGGCGACCTGGTGCTCATTGGCGATGGTTCTGCGCAAAAAATTACGCCCATACCACTGCCGCATCCTGTCACCTGCCTGGTTTTTCACCCCGACCTGAAAGTTAAAACGGACGAGGCGCGCGATTTGCTCTCAGCAGAAATACCGCTCCCTCTAGCTGTAACCCAAATGCGCCATATGGGTGGATTGATTGCCGGGTGTTTTATGAATGACCTTGATCTGATTGCCCAAAACCTGCGCGATGTCCTGGTTGAGCCACAACGCGCGCGGCTGGTGCCGCCGTTTAACGCTGTAAAAGAAGCCGCATTGCGAGCGGGGGCACTTGGCTGTTCACTCTCTGGATCGGGGCCATCCATTTTTGCCTGGGTATCAACTGACAAACAAGACGTCGTAAAGCGCGCTATGGGCGATGCCTTCGCGGCCCATCACTGTGATGTGAACCTTTACAGCACAGCACTAAAACCCTGCAAAGCGGGGATCATCGCCTGATGTATTTTCATAGCACCAAAGGCAAAAGCCCGGCGATTAGCGTTTCTGATGCCATGTTGATGGGTGCCGCCCCCGATGGCGGGCTTTATGTGCCGCAATATTTCCCCGCCTTTACCCCGGATGAATTTGGCGATGCCAAGGATCTGCCCAATATTGCCCGGACGCTGCTCAGGCCATTTTTCGAAGGCGATAAACTGGCATCAGAATTACCAGAGATATGTGAAACGGTTTTTAATTTTCCGGCCCCGTTAAAACCCCTTGCCACTGGTGCCTTTTCGCTGGAACTGTTTCATGGCCCCACAGCGGCTTTTAAGGACTTTGGCGCGCGTTTTCTGGCCACCGCCATGGACCGTCTGGCCAGCCCGGACAAGCCCCTGACCGTATTGGTGGCCACGTCTGGCGATACCGGCGGGGCGGTTGGCTGTGCCTTTGCCGGTGCCAAAACGGCGAACGTGATTATACTATACCCCAAGGGCCGTGTATCTTCATTTCAGGAATTACAACTGACCTGTTGGCCGGGGGTAACGGCATTGCGGGTGGATGGCGATTTTGATACCTGCCAGGCACTGGTCAAAGCCGCTTTTGCCGATCCGGCACTCAAATCCCGCTATGGATTAAGCTCGGCCAATTCTATCAATATCGGCCGCCTTTTACCGCAAATGGTCTATTACACCGCCAGTGCCTTGCAAATATTTCGCCGCACCGGACAAAACGTCAATTTTATCATTCCCACTGGAAATCTGGGTAATGGCATGGCCTGTCTTTGGGCGCGGGCTTGCGGTTTGCCTATTGGCAAGGTGATTTTGGCACAAAACGCCAATCATGCACTGACCGACTTTTTCACCACTGGCGAATTTATGCCCGCCGCCTCCATTGCCACCATCGCCAATGCCATGGATGTGGGAAACCCTTCCAATTTTGAACGCTTTATGACGAACCGCGCGATGCTGGATCATGACGTGCGGGCCATATCCATTCATGATGAAACCATTAAAGCGCAAATCGCAAATGACGCCCGTGCGCATGGCCAGATATGGTGCCCACACAGCGCCATCGCTGCCCATGTTTATGACCGATTGAAGGCAATAGATAAAAAACAGATATGGGCAAATGTCGCCACCGCGCACCCTTACAAGTTTCGCGAAAGCATAGAACCTCTGACCGGATCAAAGGTTCAGCCCAGCCCCGCGCTTGCTGCGATCAGGGATATGCCCTCATCCTTCACTGACATTAATGCCAACCTTGATGCCCTTGGCGCCGTTCTGGCAGGTTAAATTCAAGACCCGTCTGCCTCAGCGGCCAGAAATTGCTCGGCCTCAAGCGCGGCCATGCAGCCCATGCCCGCCGCCGTAACCGCCTGACGGTATTTATCATCGGTAACATCACCGGCGGCATAAATACCAGGGATTTTGGTTGCCGTTGAATCCGGCGCAGTAACCAGATAACCACCCTGTTTCATTTCAAGTTGGCCATCAAAAAGTGAGGTCTCCGGCTTATGGCCAATTGCCACGAATACACCATCCAGCTTGCGCGTGGTTTCCTCACCGGTTTTGACATTTTTAATGCGCATGCCGGTCACGCCCGGCGGGTTATCATCACCCAGAACTTCTTCGAGCACATGATCCCAGAGAATTTCTATTTTATCATTTTTGAACAGGCGGTTTTGCAGGATTTTTTCGGCGCGCAAACTGTCCCGGCGATGCACCAGCGTTACTTTTGAGGCAAAATTTGTCAAGAACAGCGCTTCTTCAACCGCCGTATTGCCGCCCCCAATAACCGCCACTTCCTTGCCACGATAAAAGAAACCGTCACAAGTGGCGCAGGCCGAAACCCCAAAACCTTTGAATTTTTCTTCCGATGGCAGGCCCAGCCACATGGCTTGGGCACCAGTAGCGATGATGACTATATCTGCGCTATGCACCTGTCCCGTATCGCCGTGCAGGGTAAAAGGCCGGTTCCCCAGTTCTGCTTTTACGATAGTGTCTTCGATAATTCTGGTGCCCATGGCCAGCGCCTGATCACGCATTTGCTCCATCAGCCAGGGGCCGTCGATTTGTTCTGCAAAGCCTGGATAATTTTCAACTTCACTGGTGATGGTTAATTGCCCGCCCGGCTGAATACCGGCAAACACAACCGGATTTAACATAGCACGGGCTGCATAAATGGCGGCGGTATATCCGGCAGCGCCAGAACCGATAATGGCAACGCGGTGGTGTTGGGTATCAGACATGAACAGGTTCCATATACACGATAAAATATTTGGCTGACATAAATGGCAAAACCACCAAGCGCAAGGCGCGTTACTTCACAAAGATGTGGCTTTGCTTTGTTCTCGTTTTTCCTGCAAGCGCGCGTATAAACGGCGCAAAACTTCCTTGGCGGCGCGTCTGGTTTCATCCAGTGGCTCAACTGGCCATGTAGCCAGCGAACCGGTAAAAGGCCGCGCCAGCCCTTTACCTGCCAGCGCGTCATATAGCTGATTGAATTTTTTGTCCGTGCCTTCAAGGCTAAACAACAAAATAGGGCGACCTACACTGGCTGCATCAATCAGCATATTGGTCGAATCATTGGTCACCAGAACCGCATCGGCTTCTTGCAAAAAGGCCAGATAGGGGTTGGGGCCGTCTTTGTCCTCATTGGCCCAGAACCAGACCTGTTCCTGATCGGTAAACTGGCGGCGCAAGGCTCTAATCACATGTCTTGGAGTTCGTCTTGATGTGGTGATCAGCAAAGAGACCTGATTAACCAGCAGGCCTTGCAAGGATTTAATCAAACGTTTTCGCGCTTTGGCGGTAAATTTATGATGTTTGGAATTACCGCCCAGCGCCACCGCCAAATGAGGACGGGGAAACCGGTTCATTTTATTTGAGAATTCATCCGCTTTTACCTTGAGTAAAGCCGGGGTAATCCGGGTAGGAGAACCCAGAATAGAAAATACATTTTCGCCTTTGAGCTCATCATGCTCTGGGGGGATAACCAGATCGAAACGCGAGGGGCGGCAGCGAGGGTTTTGCAATTGCACCGTCAGGGTTTTGCCACCAGACCAGCGGCGTATGCCACGCACAATGGGTATGCTGGCGCGGCCGCAACCGATACAAATATCCGGCCATGGTGCATCCATGCCGGGCGCGGGCTTGCCCGCCCAGCCAAAACTGATGAGTTGGCGCCGAGCCACAAAGGCCTGCACTTTTGCCGGCACCAGCGCGCCAATGGCATTGGCAAGCCCTGCCGTCTGATTAGCCAGTCCAATCCGGCCATCATCAACGGTCCAGATGACCAGCTTACCTTTGGCCTTGGAGCTCACACCCACTCGACGGCGAGGACTTCCAGCGACCGGGCGCCGCCGGGCGCTATAACCTCAACTACATCGCCACTTTCCTTGCCAATCAGGGCGCGGGCAACGGGTGAGGTCACGGATACCTTGCCCTTGGCCACTTCGGCTTCATCTTCGCCCACGATTTTATAAACCGCTTCCACTTCGGTATCCTCGTCGATTACCCGCACGGTGGCCCCGAATTTTACGGTTTCACCGCCAAGCTCACGAATATCGATCACCTGGGCGCGGGCCAGCTTGCTCTCAATGTCTTTTACACGCGCCTCAACATAACCCTGCCGCTCCTTGGCGGCATGGTATTCAGCATTTTCGCTTAGATCACCGTGTGCACGGGCTTCGGCGATCGCCTGAATAATTGTCGGGCGTTCCTGGGTTTTAAGAAATTTGAGTTCTTCGTCGAGGGCATCGCGACCCTCGGCGGTCATGGGGACTTTATTCATGTTACCTGGATTCTCTTGTGTTCACGTAGACAGGGCAAGAAAAAACCAACCCCGATCCACTCCGTAGAGCACAATATAGACTTACTTTATGGCAGGTTCAAGTAAGCGGGATGCGCAATCAACAAAATCACCCTGCACCTGTCTTATTTTGCTTTTATAAACCGATAGACAAAGCGATCGGTTTGACCACGCACCGATGGGTCAAAGACAATTTTAGTCCGGTCGTCCGATGCAAAATGCAAGGCGTCTGATTGCCCATCAAGCACAAAACCTGCCGCTTCCACTTCCTTGCGAACGAAATCTGCATCAATGCGGTGCAAGTCATTAGTCAGTGTATCACCGGTGCCGGCCTTGGCATGGTGATCGGTGATCAAATAAATACCGCCGGGTTTCAGGGCTGCATAAATCTGCCGGTTCATGGCGGCACGATCTGTCGGCAAAAGGGTAACATCATGATAAATCAAGGCCATAGTCACCGCATCAAGTGAGTTATCTTCAAAACCAAGTTTATCAAAAGGGACCGTCCAGGTTTTCACATTGGGTCGCGTTTTTTCAAGCGCTTCCAGCTTTGGGGCTATGCCTTTAAATTTTTCGATCCAGTCCGGCGGGTTTTGCGCGTAAACCTTGCCGCCCTCGCCAACGAGGCCAGAAATAATCATGGTAAAATAAGCACCACCCGCGCCAAGATCGGCCACGGTATCGCCAGGTTTTATCTTGCTAAAGGTCAAAACCGGGCCAGGATTACGCGCCGCATCGCGCTTTACTTGCGCTTCAGGGCGATCCGGTGCCGCCATGGCGGCGGCAACGGCCATGGATGTGTCTTCATGGGCGGCGGAAACGCCCGCCAAACCAGTAAAGGCGGCTGCTACCGCCACAGAAAGAAAAGATTTCATTTTCATCACAGGCCCCTTATTTTTCAATTTTGAACAAAAGGGCAGGTTTTTTCCGAAAATTCAAATTAACAAATGTTCAGGTCGTTGTGAAAAAGGGGCTCTCGCCAGTTAAAACGGGCGTGCTTTACCCATATTCCTGAAGCGCTCTCACATCCAGTTCCTGTTCCGCAAGACCGCGCAATGCCATAACCGTTGCCGATGCCGCCGCCGCAGTTGTGAAATAAGGTGTGCCCATTTCCAGCGCTGTGCGACGAATGGAATAGCTGTCGATATGGGCGCGCTGACCTTGTGTTGTGTTAAACACCAGGTGCACACGCTCATTCTTCATAGCGTCAACAATGTGTGGCCTGCCTTCGTAAACCTTATTGACCCGTTCGACCGGCACACCAGCTTCGGTAATGGTTTTGGCAGTGCCACCGGTGGCCATGATGGCAAAGCCCTGGGCCACCAGATCGCCGGCCAATTCAATCATCACCTTTTTATCGGCGTCCTTGACCGAAATGAAAACCGTGCCGGATAACGGCAGATCAACCCCGGCCCCCAATTGTGATTTGGCAAAGGCACGGGCAAAGCTGGTGTCCAGCCCCATGACCTCTCCGGTGGAGCGCATTTCGGGGCCCAAAACCGGGTCCACGCCGGCAAAGCGGGCAAACGGGAACACCGCCTCTTTTACGGCTACGTGCGTGGTTGGCATATCGGGAAGATCAAAATCAGACAATTTTGCCCCGGCCATAATTTTTGCGGCGATGCCTGCCACCGGTGCGCCAATCGCCTTGGCCACAAACGGCACGGTGCGCGAGGCCCTTGGGTTGACCTCCAACACATAAATCACATCGCCCTGAATGGCATATTGCACATTCATCAGCCCGTGCACATCCAGGGCTTTGGCCAGTTGCACGGTCTGCGCGCGAAGGCGCGCCAGCATATCATTGCAAAGCGTATAGGGCGGCAGGGCACAGGCACTATCGCCAGAATGCACCCCGGCTTCTTCGATATGCTCCATAATACCGGCAACCCAGATATCTTCACCATCACCGATGGCATCTACATCCACTTCTATGGCTTCATTGACATAACGGTCCAGCAATAAGGGGCTTTTGCCCGAAACCTGCACCGCCTCGCGCACATAACGGCGCAGGCCATCCATGCCAGCGACAATTTCCATGGCCCGACCGCCCAGCACATAAGAGGGCCGCAGCACCAGCGGAAAACCCAGCTTTTGCGCCGCCGCCAACGCCTCCTCCTCGGTTTTGGCAATCGCATTTGGCGGCTGGGTCAAACCCATATCTTCTAGCAAGGCTTTGAAGCGTTCGCGATCCTCGGCCAGATCAATGGCATCGCGGGAAGTGCCTAAAATGGTCACACCATCGCGCTCCAGTGCTTCGGCCAGTTTAAGTGGTGTCTGGCCACCAAACTGCACAATGACACCCAGCAATGTGCCCTTGCTTTGCTCGACCGCACAAATTTCCAGCACATCTTCTTCGCTCAAAGGCTCGAAATACAGCCTGTCCGAAGTGTCATAATCCGTAGAGACCGTTTCAGGATTGCAATTAACCATGATTGATTCAATGCCTGCTTCTTCCAAAGCAAAGGCGGCATGACAACAACAATAATCAAACTCGATCCCCTGACCGATACGGTTAGGACCGCCGCCAAGGATGATGACTTTTTCACGTAAGCTTGGATCGGCTTCGCACTGTGACATATGCCCATCCTTCGAGGCTTCGCTAACGCTACGCACCTCAGGATAAGGCTTTGCAAGCGCACCAGATTCACCCTCGGTCCTCGTCCTGAGGTGCGACTGCAAGGAGCCTCGAAGGGCGAAATCATCCGCTGAAGAGAAAAACGGCGCCTCATAGGTTGAATACATATAAGGAGTGATGGCTTCAAACTCGGCAGCGCAGGTATCAATGCGTTTATAGACCGGACGCACACCCAGTTCGCGCCGCGCAGAACGCACCCTGGCCTCGGATACCCCCGCTAAATGCGCGAGGCGCATATCAGAAAAGCCTTGGGACTTTAATGCCCGCCAGTCTTGCGCAGAGGTAGGCAATCCGCTTTGGCGAACGCGTTTTTCTTGCTGGATCAAGTGCTCAATTTCGCGCAGAAAAAATGGCTCGTAAGAACACGCCGTATGGGTATCCGCGACCGTAAAGCCTTCCCGAAACGCCTGGGCAATCACCAATAGACGGTCCGGGCTCGCCTTGGCCAATGCTGCGCTCAACGCACGGGCATCATCGCCTTCGCCCATGCCAGGTATGGCAATCTCGTCCAAACCGGTCAGGTCGGTCTCAAGCGAACGCAGGGCTTTTTGCAAACTTTCGGCAAAGGTGCGGCCAATGGCCATGGCTTCGCCTACCGATTTCATCGCGGTGGACAAGACCGGTTTGGCACCTGGATATTTTTCAAAGGCAAAGCGCGGGATTTTGGTGACGATGTAATCTATGCTCGGCTCAAAACTGGCTGGACTGGCACGGGTAATATCATTTTCCAACTCATCCAGCGTATAGCCCACCGCCAGCTTGGCGGCGATTTTAGCAATGGGAAAACCCGTGGCTTTTGAGGCCAGCGCCGAGGACCGCGATACGCGCGGGTTCATTTCGATCACCACCATGTGGCCATCGGCCGGATTGATGGCAAATTGCACGTTGGAGCCGCCGGTTTCCACGCCGATCTCCCGCAGCACCGCAATCGAGGCATTGCGCATGATCTGGTATTCTTTGTCGGTCAGTGTCAAAGCCGGTGCCACGGTGATGGAATCACCGGTATGCACCCCCATGGGATCGATGTTTTCAATGGAACAAATGATGATGCAATTGTCGGCCTTGTCGCGCACCACCTCCATTTCATACTCTTTCCACCCCAGAACGGATTCTTCAATCAGCACTTCATTGGTCGGGGAAGCCTCAATGCCGCTCATCACAATCTGGCGGTATTCCTGTATATTATAAGCGATACCACCGCCGGTGCCGCCCAAGGTAAAGGAGGGGCGGATAATGGCCGGAAGGCCAATATCTTCAAACACCGCCATGCCTTCTTCCATAGAATGGGCAAGGTGTGATCGCGGGGTCGCCAGACCAATGGTTTTCATGGCGGCACGGAACTGTTCGCGATCCTCGGCCTTGTCGATCACATTGGCCTGCGCGCCGATCAGTTTGACGCCATATTTTTCAAGTGTGCCGTCCTTGTTCAGGGACAGCGCCGTATTTAGCGCCGTTTGTCCGCCCATGGTCGGCAGGAGCGCATCGGGGCGTTCTTTGGCGATCACCTTGGCGACCATTTTGGGGGTTATTGGCTCGATATAGGTGGCATCGGCCGTATCCGGGTCAGTCATGATGGTGGCCGGGTTGGAATTGACCAGAATAACCCGGTAACCCTCTTCGCGCAGGGCCTTGCACGCCTGCACCCCGGAATAATCAAATTCGCAAGCCTGACCGATTACAATCGGGCCGGCCCCGATAATCAGGATTGAGGAAATATCCTCACGTTTTGGCATAATGGAAACCCAGAATTATTTTGCCGTGTTTAACCGCTTCGCCATGATTAGACCAGTGCACAACGCTTAAAAACCCAGGCTGTTTGCACCCCAACCCAGACCAATGCGTTATCCCTAATGTAAATTCAGACCGACAATGCCACTTTTGCCCGCATTCACCTCAAAAGTCATGTTTTCAAGAACATCACCAAGGGGTTCGGCCTTGCCGCCAAGACAGGCTTGCAAGAAATTCTCTGTCAGCGCCGCAAACGGGATGAATTTTGTTTCCGCAAAGGCTTTGTCATCTATTTCGATAAAATGAATCAAAGCTGCATCGCCCCCGAAGCGACGCGCCTCAATGACATATTGTCGGCTAACCTGCGGGTCCAGCCAGGCATTGGAACTGCTTTGCAAGAGCAGGGTGCGCACATGATTTTGGCTGGCGCGCGCAGAGGGGGAGAGCCCGTGGATGCTTTTTGCATCAGGCATATCAATAGCATTGCCCAACCACCGATATAGCCATTGCGCCTTGCCTTCCCTGGCCGCCCGTTCAAGTAATTTTGCAAGATCAAGAACTGGGTCCAGCGCCACCACACATTTCAGGGGTGTGTTTTCCGTGCTGGCAAAATCAAGGATGGTTCGCCCGCCAAACCACCGCCCAAAACCGGCGATCCGGCTCTCATTGGCAAGTCCCATATCCAATATGGCTGCAATGGCATCACGCAGATCAGATTTGCCAAGCACTATGCCTTTGCCGGTCCCCGCCCGTGCATAGTCTGATCCCAAACCAGCAGCGCCGCGCACATTCACCTCAAGCACATTATAGCCGCGATTACTCAGCCATTGGGTTTTAGGGTTAAATCCGTAAGAAATGCGTGAGCGCACCCCCGATTGCGGGATGACAATAAGAGGGGCATCTTTTGGGTTTTCCACCCCGGCTTTGGTGAAATAAGCAATGATATTAAAGCCGTCTTTGGCCTTGATACGCATTACGCTTGTGCGCACCAGATCACGCTTTGCCAGCGCTGGCGTCGTCTCGAACAGAGTGGTTATCCTGTCTTTTTCCAGATCATAAAGAGAATAAATGCCAGGATGTTCCGGCCGATCACTATACACCACGATCTGATCGGTTGTATTGGTGGCGGCCAGAATAAAAAAGCGAGGGCCAAGCGCCTTTTCCATACGTTGTATTACCGCTTGAAACCCCGGCGACAATGCCTGCCAGTGGGGTCTGGCGGCATTGATTAAATAGGCCAGTGGTTCTTCAGTAATGGGATGGAACAATACGTCATCTATATCCCCGTCCTCGCCAATAGCCAGCACTTCACGCTCGCCGGTTAACAAATCAATGCGGGTTAACGCCGCAAAAGGTCGCGCACTTCCATCGATCATATAAAGACTGGTGGCGGTAGCATCCAGCTGCAAAGCCCTGGTCCGCGTGGTATCTTTGGCCGCCACGGTCAGTAACGGTATGGCCGCCAGTCCACCTTGTAATAACATCCAGGTCTGCGATCCATTTTCATGGGATTTAATACCGATACGCGGCACAAAATCAGAATCCGTAACCCAATGCGAAAAGCCAGGATTAAGGGCAATCAGTGTGCGCGTGCCTGTATCCAGGTCAATCTGATAAAGATCATAGTATTTTTCGCCCCTGGGACGCAGGCGCACAAGGGCCGCATTGGGGCGGTTTTTGGAAACATCAACCAGCTTGACCGTTTCACCATCGCTTACCGGCACAAGATCGCGCACAGCGCCGGTATGCACATTCAAGGCGTAAACGCGCGAGGTATTGGTATCAGCAATCGAGCGGGCATAAAGGATATAGGCGCTGTTGGGTGTCCAGCGGTGAATGTCCACACCATCCTTGCCAAAGGTGTATTGCCGTGCCGTTTTGGGGCTGCCGGCATCAGCGACAAACAGATTAAGTGCCCCGTCGCGCAAGGCCAGCCAGCTGACCTTGGCACCATCCGGGCTGATCCGGCCCTGAAACTGCACCGGTTCACCAAAAAAGGCGGTGCGACTGATCAGACCGTTTGCCGTATCATTTTGCGGTGCGGCCTCCGTGATTGATGCAGGCTCTGCCTCAGGTGCCGGGCGCTCCTGACAGGCCGTCAAAACCAGAAACAGCGCGATGAGCGCAAGGCCGAAGCCTGCTCTTGGATGCCTTGCCGGAAAAGAAAGATTTGAGCGCACGCGACTTACCCGTTTACCTTTATTGATTTTATTACTATCGGTTTTTATTACAAAATCCAGTCGTCATTATAAGCCAAAAATATGAGGATGAGCTTAAATTGCAGTCATGGTAAAGCCATAGCCCGGCAATGTATCACAGTATTGCCAGAACCAGTCCTCGAAGATACATCTGCGCGCCAACGCATATAATAAACCCGGCAGGAGAAAACATGGCCCGTCAATTTGTCTATCACATGCAGGATTTGTCCAAGGTTTATACCGGCGGCAAAAAGGTGCTGGATGGCATACACCTGTCATTTTTCCCGGATGCCAAAATCGGTGTGGTTGGCGTAAATGGATCAGGTAAGTCCACGCTCTTGCGCATCATGGCCGGTCAGGACAATGATTTTACCGGTGAGGCCTGGTTGGCCAAGGGCGCAACCGCCGGGTATCTGCCGCAAGAGCCGGTGCTGGATGCCGCCAAGGATGTCTGGGGCAATGTGATTGAGGGCTGCGGCGAAAAAAAACTGTTTGATGATTACAATGCCATTTCCATGAAGCTGGCCGAAGACTATTCGGATGAAATCATGGAAGAAATGAATACCTTGCAGGAGCAGGTGGATGCCGCTGATGCGTGGGATATTGATTCAAAAATAGAAATGGCCATGGGCGCCTTGCGCTGTCCACCAGGGGACGCCAGTGTCGAAAACCTGTCTGGCGGCGAGTGCCGCCGGGTGGCCCTTTGCCGCTTGCTGTTGGCCAAGCCAGATTTATTGCTGCTGGACGAGCCGACCAATCATCTGGATGCGGAATCCGTGGCTTGGCTGGAACACCATTTAAGTGAATATGCCGGGGCCATTATTCTGGTCACCCATGACCGGTACTTTCTGGATAATCTGACCAATTGGACACTGGAACTGGACCGGGGCAAGGGCATTCCCTACGAGGGCAATTACTCCGCTTGGCTGGACCAGAAGCAACAACGCATGGTGCACGAAGGGCGCGAAAATGAAACCCGCCGCAAAGCGCTGATGCGAGAGCTGGACTGGATCCGCTCCTCCCCCAAGGCCCGTCAGGCAAAATCCAAGGCTCGCATTGATGCCTATGAAGAGCTGCGCAACAAGGCAGAAAAACAACAGGTCGGCACGGCACAAATTACCATTCCACCGGGGCCGCGCCTTGGCGGCGTTGTGGTTGAGGCCAGCGCGTTGAACAAAGGCTTTGGCGATCAGCTTTTGATCAAGGGTTTGAATTTTCGCCTGCCGCCGGGCGGCATTGTCGGTGTGGTTGGCCCCAATGGGGCCGGTAAAACCACCCTGTTTCGCATGATTGCCGGCGAGGACACACCGGATAGCGGCGCGCTGCGCCTCGGCGAAACCGTTAAACTCGGTTATGTAAACCAGAGCCGCGATGCACTTGATGACAGCAAGAATGTCTGGGAAGAAATCTCTGGCGGTTCTGATGTCATTACACTTGGCAAGCGTGAAATTTCCAGCCGCGCTTATGTCGGTGCATTTAATTTCAAGGGCGGGGACCAACAAAAACCGGTGGGCAAGCTATCCGGCGGTGAACGCAACCGGGTGCATCTGGCCAAAATGCTCAAAACCGAAGCCAATTTACTGCTGTTGGATGAGCCGACCAATGATTTGGATGTGGAAACCCTGGCGGCGCTGGAAGAAGGGCTGGAGAACTTTGCCGGTTGCGCCGTAATCATTTCTCACGACCGGTTTTTCCTGGACCGGATTGCCACCCATATTCTGGCCTTTGAAGGCGATAGCCATGTGGAATGGTTTGAAGGTAATTTTGCCGATTATCTGGAAGACAAGAAACGCCGCCTTGGCGCTGATGCCGATATTCCAAAACGTATCAAGTTCCAAAAATTCTCGCGGGGATAATAAACGGCACCAAAATGCTCATTAAATCGCTATTTCCGGGGCTTCCGGTAAGGCAACAGCCACAGGAATCGGTGACACAGGAACAACCGCGATATCTGATGTATAGGTGCAGTTTGCGCTTTGGTTCTTTGTGCTGGCCTCAATAATCATGGACGTGCCCAGCGGCGTATCAAGATATACCGGCAAGATAAACTCGCGTTCCTTGTCTTCTTTTTTTGGCGCTTTGACGTCCTGCTTTGGCTCCCAGGTAAACCCCATCAGGCCAATGGCAATGGTGATGAAGGCTTTTAACATAAGCCCGATTAGCTGTAACATGTCGTCGTCCTCGCTGTGCTGATTGATCCGCTATCACTGTAAATCATACCAATACCCGCTTTTTTTATGACGTTTTCGGCGCTAGTGCAAATCAACTTTCAGTAAGAATTGTCTCCGATTGTATCAATTGTGCATCACGCAATGCGGTAAAGGGCTTGCAAAAGCCCGTTATTTTACCGATATACTATAACATTACATCCTTGCTAAAATGAAAGATACGTCTTGCATCGCCTGACCCACGCCGCCCAACATGCCAACCTTGCTGCCTTGTTCAGCCATGTGTTCTGCTGTGGCCTGCCAGCTTTAATGAATATCATTGCCCTGAGTGCCGGGGCAGGTGCATTGACGGCGGTGGCACCATGGGTGGGAAACATCCATCTTTTCATGCACCGCTTTGAATTGCCGTTACTGATATTTTCCGGCTTTGCCTTGTTGGTTGGGGTGCTGGCGCAATGGATCAGCGCCCGGCGTGATTGCGGGATGCAGGCCTGTGGCCACGAATCATGCGTACCAAAGAAGCAGCCCGCACGCTGGGTACTAACGGTGGCGGCCTTGTTGTTTTTGGGTAATCTGACGTTTTATCTAATTCATTTTCCATAGACCGCAAAGCGTAGTGGAGCCATGTCCAAGGCCTCAATACCGGCCGTGACGACATCACCAATTTGTAATGGCCCAACACCAGCCGGTGTGCCCGTGAAAACCAGATCACCGACTTTAAGATCAAATAGAGATGATAAATGCGCCAATAATCGCGCCGGTGGCCAGAGCATCTGGGCCAGATCGCCGTCCTGGCGGCGTTTCCCGTTTACGCACAGATATATACGGCCACGCAACGAGGCGGGCACTTCGGATACCGGACTGAGCGGTCCGATCGGTGCGCTATGGTCAAACGCTTTGGCACTGGTCCAGGGTGCAGCCCTGGCTTTGGCCTGGTCTTGCAGGTCCCGGCGGGTAAGATCTACCCCAACGGCCAGGCCGTAGATTGCACCCATTGCTTCGGCCTCATTGGCATCGGATAACGGCTTGCCAAGAGCCAGAACCAGTTCAACTTCGTGATGAAGGTCTTTGGTGGCACGTGGATAGGGCACATCCTTGCCATCACTGACCAGAGCATCAGCAGGTTTGGCAAAAAATACAGGCGGCAGTGTTCCGGCCTGCCCTCCCATTTCTTTAATGTGCCCAGCATAGTTTCGCCCGGCGCAAAATACACGCCGCACCGCAAAGCGTTGGTCACAGTCCTTGATCGGAATTGTGATCACAGGGGGCGGCGGAAAAACAGTTTTATTCATCAAAGGCATTTCCTCTTTAGGCCAATCCCGTTAAGCGGTGGCTATGTATCAGCCCAAATCCCATCATCGGCTAAACAATATTCAGGCCCTGCGCGGCATTGCCGTGCTGGCAGTGGTGTTCTCGCACCTGATGAGTGTGGAGCGCAAGTATGCCGGGGACCGGTTGCTGGGCGATTTTTTCACCATAGGTATTTCCGGGGTCGATCTGTTTTTTGCCATATCCGGCTTTGTCATGGTTTATGTGGCCTGGAATCTGCCCGCAGGCCCGCGCATGGCTGGCTCTTTTCTTTTTGCCAGAGTAGGCCGTATCTATCCGCTTTACTGGCTGGTGAGCCTGATCGTGCTGGTGATCTGGCTGGTTTACCCCAGTCTGGTTTTTGTCAGTAATCCAGAGGTATCGCTTATTCGCTCCTTTGCGTTGTGGCCTTCAAAACACCAGCCTTTACTGGCGGTCGGCTGGACCCTGATCCATGAAATGTATTTTTATCTGATTTTTGCGGGCCTCTTATTATTTTCAATGCGCCGCCGCTTCTGGCTGTTAATTGGTTGGGGCGCACTGGTGCTGGCAGGGCTTTTAGCCGGACTGGGCGCGGATGGTCCGGTTTTGCGTCTGCTCACCAACCCGCTAAGTTTTGAATTTCTGGGCGGCGCGCTGGCGGCATTGATACTGGTCCGCACTTCGGGGCGGTATTGGTTATTAGCATTGCTAACCGGCACTGCCTGGTATATTGGCGCGTGTTTGTATTCCCTGCATTTGGGTGCTGCTTTTTGGGAATACTGGACAAGAGCGGCTACTTTTGCCCCGGCGGTATCGCTGATCGTCTATGGGGCAGTTGGCGCCGAAAATGCACAAAAGAAATTGCATGGCACCCTGATCTGGCTGGGCAACCAGTCCTATTCGCTATACCTTACCCATGTCCTGAGCCTGAGCGCCACCGGCAGGTTATGGACCTATATAGCCAGTGAAGGCATTTGGGATAATCTGGTTGTTTTGCCACTTCTGCTTGGACTTTCCATCTTCGTTGCCCAAATACTGCATCGTTTGGTCGAATTACCGATGCTGGCATATGTAAAACGTATACGCCGTGACTTATTCTAATCGCTCCACATGGCTCTGACTTAACGGACGGATGGTGATTTCGCGAATATCCACAGTTCGGCTCAAACCCTCCAGATCAGGCCATATCCCCGCATAATCGACATCTGATTTGCCGGTGATTTTTGGCGGCTGGGTGGTCATGGTGCACACCTGCCAATCCACATTAAGGGTGCAATGTGTGCGCGCGCTGTTTCCTCGACCTGGCGAATAATAGGCAATAGTAATTTCCGGTGACGGATTTGGGCCACCGGCGCGCACCCGGAGCGAAAGCTCAATAGGCGCACCGGCAAAAGCCTCGCTGTAGTTTTCCGGAAGGGTCAAAAAAACGCCTGCGGAGCGCAACCCCTCATCGGGCTTTTGCCCGGCGGCGGCGCGCAAGAAAACGATCCCGTCCTCCTCAACCAAAGCGGTGGTCAGCCCCGGCCCTGCCTGCAACATGCCTAATCGTTTCCCGCTCAGACTTACCCCTTGTGCCGGGGGTTGTGCAAACGGGCTGGGGTCTTGACTTCTGCCTGGCCAGTACTTGATGGAAAAAACCACCAAAACGCCAACCAGAACGGTCATTAACAGGTAAAACAACCAGTCAGGTATTGCCATTTTATACCGAACGCTCGATGACAAAATCACAAACATTTTCCAGCAAAGCGCGGGTCTTGCCTGGCGCAAAGCACTGCAAGGCCTGTTTAGCGTTGCGCACGTGTATGGCGGCTTGTTCCAATGTGGCCTCAACCGCCTTGTGACGTTTGATCAGGGCCATGGCTTTGGCCAGATCATCATCTGTGCGCCGCGTTTTACCGAAAGTTTTTATCCAGAAGGCCTGCTCTTGCGGATCAGCGCACCTTATGGCTTTGGCCACCGGCATGGTCATCTTGCCCTCACGAAAATCATCGCCAACGGCTTTACCCAGCTTTGCCGCATGGCCGACATAATCAAGCGCATCATCGACCAGTTGAAACGCCAGCCCTAATTCCCGGCCATACCGGTCAAGGGCTTCTTCTTTATCATCTGGCAGATCAGCAATCACGGCAGAAACCCTGGCAGCAGAGGCAAAAAGCTCTGCGGTTTTAGCCTCAATGATCTGCATATATTCGCGCTCGCTCAGGTCCAGATTGGCTATCGCGGCCAGTTGGCGCACTTCACCTTCGGCAATAATGGAGGACGCTCCAGCCAATATATCCAGCACTCTGAGGCGACCGGTTTCAACCATAAGCGAAAAAGCACGGGCAAAAAGAAAATCCCCAACCAGCACAGAGGCCGAATTGCCCCAAACCGTATTGGCCGCCGGCTTGCCACGGCGTAAAGGTGAGCCATCAACAATATCATCATGCAACAAGGTCGCCGAATGGATAAATTCTACGGTAGCGGCAAGTTTGTAATGTGCATCGCCGCGATACCCGGCCAGATCCGCACTGGCCAGCGTAATCAGCGGGCGCAGGCGCTTGCCCCCGGCACTTACCAGATGCGATGCCAGATCCGGGATCATACCAACCGGGCTTTGCATCCGTTCAATGATCAGGGCATTGACCTGTGCCATATCATCAGCAAACGCCTCTTCCAGACGTGTCATGGCGTTATCGGCCATCTGGCCTTTTGGTTTCATAGCTGTGTTAAGCATCGATCCAGATCCTGGGCCAGATTCCTGGCCAAACCACTTCCCCGGCCAAAGATAGAGAGTGGCTGATTGCACGGCAAGGGCGCATGTGCTTCTGTAACATTTTACGCACACTCAAAAAAACACAAAGTTGAGGTTATTATGAAGGAAGTCCTGCGCACCAATGATCTGGTTTTTCTCTCTTATGCAGAGATGGTTTTACGCGATCACGACCTGCATCCGGTGGTTTTTGATAAACATGCCAGTGTTCTTGAAGGTTCGGTGATGGCGATCCAGCGGCGCCTCATGGTGCTGGATGAAGAGGAAAATGATGCACTTGGCATGCTGCAAACCATAAAGCAGGACTATGAAAAAAGCGACGATGAATGAGTGAAAACACCACCTTTTTAGACGGGCGACTGACGGTGCGCCAGGCCAGAGGCTATCGCGCCGGACTGGATGCGGTATTGCTGGCGGCGGCCATGCGCCCCAAACCCGGTGCGAAAGCGCTGGAGCTTGGCTGCGGCGCGGGGACGGCTTTATTATGCGCGGCTTTTTTGAGCCCTGATGTTCATTTTACCGGCCTTGAAAAACATGCCGAAACGCTAGGCATGGCGCAAAATAATGTGGCGGAAAATCATATGCAAGACCGGGTGAGGCTTCTGGAAGGGAGTGTCTTGAACCCGCCGGATGCCTTGCGCCCGGACAGCTTTGATCATGTGTTTTTGAACCCGCCTTATTTTGATAATCCGGCCGCGCTGCGCCAGCCCAGTGCCGGAAAGGATCGTGCTTTTGTCAATGCGGGTGTCACCTTGCAGGACTGGATTGGTGCTGCCATTCGCCTGACCCGCGCCAGAGGGTATATCACGCTGATACAGCGGGCCGACCGGCTGGATGACTGCCTGATGGCTTTTCATGGCCGGGCCGGGGATATGCGCGTCCTGCCCATAACGCCAAGAGCGGGCGAGGCGGCGCACCGCGTGCTCTTGCGTGCACGGCGTAATGTAAATAGCCCGCTGCATATCTTATCGCCTCTGGTTGTTCATAAATCCGGCCAGAGCGGGCGGAGCGGCTGGACGCCCGTGGCCGAAGCTATATTACGCGGCCATCAGCCGATTGATTTTACTTAACCGGGCTGAATTTGCGCGCATAAAGCCCTTGCGCTTTGGCCAGTGCATGGGTAGGTCAGGCCCATGGCACAGAACGACAAAAAACCACTTAGCTTTCAGGACCTGATCCTTACCCTGCAGCATTATTGGGCAGAGCAAGGTTGTGCAATTTTACAGCCCTATGACCTGGAAGTAGGGGCCGGCACCCTGCATCCGGCGACCAGCCTGCGGGCGCTGGGACCTAAGGACTGGCGCGCCGCCTATGTGCAACCCTCGCGCCGTCCGGCCGATGGGCGTTACGGGGAAAACCCCAACCGTTTGCAGCACTATTACCAGTTTCAGGTGATCCTGAAACCCAACCCGGACAATCTTCAGGATTTATACCTCAAAAGCCTTGAGGCCATTGGGATAGACATGAAATTGCACGATGTGCGCTTTGTCGAGGATGACTGGGAAAACCCCACCGTCGGGGCCTGGGGTCTGGGCTGGGAGGTCTGGTGCGATGGCATGGAGGTCAGCCAGTTTACCTATTTCCAACAGGTGGGCGGTCTTGATGTTTCCCCGGTTTCGGGCGAGCTGACTTATGGGCTGGAGCGTCTGGCCACCTATGTTCAGGGCGTGGACAGCATTTATGATCTCGATTTCAATGGGGCGGGCCTGAAATACGGCGATGTGTTCAAGGAAAACGAGCGCGAATTTTCCGAATATAACTTCGAGGTCGCCAATACTGACATGTTCAAGCGCTGGTTTGAAGATGCGGAAAATCAATGCGCCGCCTTGCTTGAACGCAAACTACCCCTGCCTGCCTATGATTTTGCCCTCAAAGCCAGCCATGCCTTTAACATGCTGGATGCCAGAGGTGTGGTATCGGCCACCGACCGGGCCACTTATATCGCCCGTGTGCGTGATCTGACCAAGGGCTGTGCCAAGGCATGGGTCGCCATAGAGGAGGCGAGCCAATGAGCCTTAAAGTCAATCTTGAGGACGCCTTTTCGCACTTTTCTGATACCTGGTCGCCAAAAATCATTGCCGATCTTGATGATTATCACATCAAGCTGACAAGGCTCGAAGGTGATTTTCCCTGGCACGCTCACGGCGATGCCGACGAGATGTTTTACATTCTGGATGGCCAATTGCGCCTGGAATTTCGTGACCATGTGGAAGACCTTGCCCCCGGCGAACTGATCGTCATCCCCAAAGGCGTGGAGCATCGCCCGGTCGCCGATCAGGGGGAGGTAAAAGTCCTCTTGATCGAACAGGCCAGCGTGGTCAATACCGGTGATGGCCCTGCGACGACACGCACCAAAGCGGCGGAGCGACTGGTATGAGCACGTCCGAACTCCTCATTGAAATCTTCTGCGAAGAAATTCCCGCCCGTATGCAGACCCGTGCGGCGGCTGATTTATCGCGTCTTTTGGGCGATGCCCTGAAAGGTGCTGGTTTTGAATTTGGCGATGTGCGCAGCTTTGCCGGACCACGCCGCCTGACCGCAGTAATTAACGATCTGCCAAATAAAGCCCCGGATGTGCGCGAGGAACGTAAAGGCCCCCGCGTGGGTGCGCCGGAGCCGGCTTTGGCCGGATTTTTGCGCGGAGCCGGGCTGGAAAGTATCGATCAGTGCGAAATCGCCGAGGCCAAAAAGGGCAGCTTTTACATCGCCATCATCGAAAAACCGGGCCTTGCAGCGAGTGAGGCCCTGGCGCAAATCATCCCCAAACTGATGCGCAACTTTCCCTGGCCAAAGTCGATGAAATGGGGGCGCGGCGATTTTCGCTGGGTGCGGCCACTGCACGGCATTTTGTGCCAGCTTGATGGCAAACGGGTGGATTTTGAAGTGGCCGGCATTCGCACATGGGATGAAATTTATGGCCACCGCGTGATGGGGCCGGGGCCATTTGCTGTCTCCGGCTTTGCCGATTATCAAAAGGCGCTGGCCGAGAAGGGCAGGGTTATTCTGGACGCTGCGGAACGCAAAGCCATCATTTGCGATCAGATCGCGGCGCTGTGCAAGGAACATAATCTGGAACTGGCCGAGGACGCCGCCTTGCTTGACGAAGTCACCGGGCTTGCCGAATGGCCAGTGGCGCTGCTTGGCAACATGGACGAGAGCTTTTTGGCCCTGCCGCCAGAGGTCATTCAGCTCTCCATGGCCAAGCACCAGAAATATTTCACGGTCAAAGACCCCAAAACCGGCAAAGTCGCCCCGCATTTTATTGTTGTGGCTAATCTTGATGCCCCCGATGGCGGCAAAGCCATTGCGCTGGGTAATGAGCGGGTGCTGACCGCCCGCCTCGCCGACGCCCGTTATTTCCGGGATACGGATTTGAAAACGCCTTTGGAAGCGCGGGTAGAAAAGCTGCGCGATGTGGTGTTTCACCAAAAGCTGGGCAGTGTCTATGACAAGATGGAACGGGTGGCGGCTTTGGCGCGTGAGCTTGCCCCTCTGGTTGGTGCCGACCCGGATTTGGCGGAACGCGCCGCCAAGCTGGCCAAGGCTGACTTGACCACCGAAATGGTGGTTGAGTTTACGAGTTTGCAAGGGGTGATGGGGCGCTATTATGCGCTTGCCGAAGGATTTCCCCCGTCTTTCGAGACGCGCCAAAAGGGCGTTCCTCAAGATGAGGGCGAGAAAGAAAACTCCCAAACTCCTCATCCTGAGATGCGTAGCGTTAGCGAAGCCTCGAAGGAGAGGGGGCTTTCTGCCCTGCCTAAAGCCGACCTCACACAAATCGCCGATGCCATTCGCGATCATTATAAACCCCAAGGCCCGTCAGACACCGTGCCCACCGATCCGGTTAGCGTCACCCTGGCGCTGGCCGACAAGCTGGACACCCTGGTGGGCTTTTGGGCGATAGACGAAAAACCCACCGGCTCCAAAGATCCCTATGCCCTCAGACGCGCCGCCTTGGGGGTGATCCGGCTGGTGCTGGAG
>JAJFFP010000040.1 GCA_021776595.1 Robiginitomaculum sp.
TTATGGGTTTGACAGGAAAAGCCAATCTGCGGCGCAAATGCGTCTCGCATAGGGATAAACCTGTGCTTCACCGCATTTGCTGGCATCTTGACCTTCCCTGTCAAACAGAATTGTATAAAATTAATAGGTCCTGACCCTAGCCCTGGCCCTTTCCCGGCGGGGTCCATTTATTGATAGCGAAAGACCCATCCACCGGGGTTTCGGCTATGTGATTGGCGTAATTGGAAAGGGTTTTCATGGCTACGCCCAAAATCACCTCAAATACATTGGCTTTGGTAAAACCTGCCGCCAGAAAGGCGTCCACTTCTTTTTCACTGACCTGGCCGCGTTTAACAACAATCTGGCGCGTGAAATCGCGTAAACTTTCAAGACGGTCATCATCCTCAATTTCTTCATCATCACGCACCGCCATAATGGCATGACCGGGCAAGCCTGCGCCTTTGGCAAGTCCCGTATGCGCGGCCACGCAATAGCGACACTCGTTTTCAACCGAAGCGGTAAGCAGCACCAGATGCTTTTCCGCCGGGGCGAGAGAGGATTTAACGTAAATCCCTGAAAGGGCCATATAGCCCTCAAGTGCTGCCGGGCTTTCAGCCAGTTCGCCCAGAAGATTAGGCACCGCCCCATAAGCGGCCTTGGATTTTTCCAGTAACGGGCGCGAGGCCGCCGGGGCATTGGTTTCGTCATAAATATTAAATTTGGTCATGGCTCTTCCTGGGTTTAAGAATTTTGCACCTGGCGGTCTTGTCGAAAAGGATCAGCGATATAAGTGCCCAGCATTTTAATTTCGGCAGAAAAAAATGCCAATTCTTCCATCGCCAGCATCAAGGCCGGATCCTTGGGGTGCGCGGCAACATCGGCATAAAAGCGCGTGGCATTGAACGAGCCACCAAGCTGGTAGCTTTCCAGCTTGGTCATATTCACACCATTGGTGGCAAAACCGCCAAGGGCTTTATAAAGCGCGGCGGGGATATTGCGCACCCGAAAAACAAAGCTGGTAACATAGGCCTGCGCCGGTTCAAATTTCGGCACTTGGGCAGCACGGGACATAACCAGAAAACGCGTGGCATTATGAGACGCATCCTCAATATTTTTTGCCAAAACCTCCAGGCCATAAATCTGCGCCGCCAGTTTTGAAGCCACAGCGGCCTCTTTGGTGTTGCCCAGTTCGGCTACCATTTTAGCGGCTCCGGCGGTGTCTTGCGCATGGACCGCCTGAATCCCAAAGTCATGCAGGGATAGGCGGCACTGGCCCAGTGCCATCACATGGCTGTGCGCCCGTTTTACGGTTTCAAGTGTGCTGCCCGATGCACCCATCAAATAATGATGGATAGGCAGAAATTTTTCCGCCTCAATGCGCAAATGCGATTCAGGCAACAGATAATGAATATCGGCCACCCGGCCTGCCAGCGTATTTTCTACCGGGATCATCGCCTTGTCGGCCTGACCTTCGCTGACCGCCGCAAAGGCTTCCTCAAAGGAAAAATACGCTACGGGTTCGAAATCCGGATAATTCTCAACGCAGCACAAATGCGAATACGCACCGGGTTCGCCCTGATAAGCAATTTTGGGTTTCATGGATTTGGCCTCTTGTCATAGCGGCAACGGATACGGGCTAAATCCTCCGGGCTGTCAATGCCGGGGCAGTCTTTTTGCGTTACTGCACAGATAATTTTCATACCCGCTTCCAGCGCCCGCCATTGTTCCAGTTTTTCAGCTTGTTCTTTTGGTGAAGGCGGCAGGTTGCAAAATCGCTCCAGCGCTGCCCGCCTATAGGCATAAATGCCAATGTGGTGCCAGAATGTTTTTTCTTGTGCATCCGGCAAGCGGCGCACAAATGATACCGCCTCAAGCAGGCCATGGTTTAGCCCATCCTTCATGAGCACTTTCACCACATTGGTATCATCCAGGTCAATTTCCTTATGGCTTTTAAAGGCCAGTGTGGCCATGTCGGCCAGTGGGTCGGTGTTTAAGGCGTTTACCACCAATTGCACGTGTTCCGGTGCAAGTTCGGGCATATCGCCTTGCACATTGACCACAATATTGGCGTTACCATCCGGGTCGATCAGTTTGGCGGCGGCCCGGGCCCGGTCACTGCCCGAAGGCAGGTTCGGGTCGGTCAACACCACATCCAGCCCATGCGCCTTGGTCACTTGCACAATTTCTGCATCCGCCGCCGCAATGATCGTATCACCAAGGCCTGCCTTTTGAGCGGCGTTGGCCACCCGCACAACCATAGGCAACCCGCCTATATCGGCCAGTGGTTTATTAGGCAGGCGCGTGGAAGCCAGACGCGCCGGAATGACAATAAGAATGCTCATAATCCGTGTTATCGGGCCCACATGAAATAAAGGCAAGCATTGAGCGCCTCAAGCGCTTGCGAAGAAACGCATTGCATGCGAAAAAGCCAAGAATCGCAACACAGCGCACGTCAATTCGTGCGCGCTAGTCTTTAGGGGGCGCCGGATGGGCGATCTGTTCTGGAACAAGATTTTTGGGGCTGTGCTGGCTACAGTGCTGGTAATGTTCGGGATTAAGGAATTGGGCCATGCCCTGATTCACCCGCATGAGCCGGAAGTGCCGGGCTATAAAATTGCCGTGGCCGACGAGGGCGGGGCCGACAAAAAAGACGTTGAAGTGGCCGAAGCGCCCTCTCTGGCACAATTGCTAAGCGAGGCCAGCGCCAGTTCCGGAGAGCGGGTTTCAAAGAAATGCGCCGCCTGCCATAGTTTTGAAAAAGGTGGCCCCAACAAGATCGGGCCGAATTTGTGGGGTGTGCTTGGCAGCCCGTCCGCAAATCATGCAGGGTTTTCCTATTCGGATGCCATGAAATCCTTTGGCAAGACCTGGGATTATGAGACATTAAGCACTTTCCTTGCCAAGCCGAAGGCTGCGGTGCCGGGCACGGCGATGGGCTTTGCCGGGCTGAAAAAACCCAAGGATATTGCCAATTTGCTGGCATATTTGCGCACGTTAAGCGATGCTCCACTGCCGCTGCCAGCGGTAGCACAAAAAGCTGCTGACGTTGCCGAAGCGGTTACCAATATGGCCGAGGCCGGGGTTGATGCCCTGACAGATGCGACGACGCACGTGCAAGAACAGGTCAATGAAGCGGCAGAAGCGCAGCAGCCTGAATAATACAAAAAACTGATATGATTAAAGCCGCCGGATTGCCCTGATGGGCCCGGCGGTTTTTTTTATCCGCGCGGCGGCTTGCGCCAATGGTTCCTGCGCCACTTTCATGTGATACGCATTGGCGTGTAAAAAGTTTATCCCGTCCAGCATAATGCCTACATGGCCTTTCCAGAAGATCAGATCACCACGTTCCAGCCCCGATAAACTCTCCTCGATTTCAACCGGACTGCCCAGTTCTTTTTCCAGCATGTCGCTATCGCGACCGGCCTTTATGCCGCCTGCCTGCAACGCATTTTGCACCAGTGCCGAGCAATCCAGACCAAAACTGGAACGCCCGCCCCAGACATACGGGCTTTCCAGATAAAAACATGCAACGCTGACCCAGTCCGCTGCGATTTCATCCAAAGCATTGGTATGGCCAGTAAACACCCAGCCTGCTTTTGGGCCAATCTGCACATAACGATCTTTTATACCTTGCGCGGCAAAAATACTGTGCTGGTGAGCAAAGCCTACTACCGGTGCTTTCAGGTCTGGCGCAGAAAATACCGGGGTGCGCAAGGCGCTGATTTGCCGATCGGGCGCAGCGACCATATCAACCAGCATGTCATCTGGCACATACCCCACATAGCCATCCCGACTGGCCTGCCCCCAGGCCCAGCCATCTTTTTGCTCGTAAACCGCAAAGCGCTCACCCAGCAATAATTGCGTTTGCAAGGGTGATTGCGCATCTGGCGAACCAAATAACGGGGCCAGAAAAACCCCGACCTGCATTGGTCTGGCAGCCACATACTGATCGGCATGCACCCGTCCACGCAAATACTTTGCCGCCAGATCAGGACGCGCCGGGGTAAGGCGGGGATCAAAATGCTCAGGTTTTGCCATAACGATCCTGCAATAGGGAAAACACAGCGCGCGGGCCTTGTGCATCGCCGCCTGTGGGGTGACCGGGGCGGGCCTTTGGCACCCAGGCAAATATATCAAAATGCAGCCAGGGAATGTCCCCCACGAACCGGCGAAGGAAAAGTGCCGCTGTGATTGATCCGCCCATGGGGCTGGAGGAAGTATGGCAAATATCGGCTATGGGACTATCGAGCAATTTATCATACCCATCCCACAGCGGCAGGCGCCATACCGGGTCCTTCTCGGCCCTGGCGGCGCGCTCCAGATCGGCGGCAATCGCTTCATCATCGGTATAATACGGGGCCATTTCCGGGCCAAGCGCCACCCGCGCGGCACCGGTAAGGGTGGCAAAGTCAATCAGTAATTCCGGATTTTCCTCGGCGGCGCGACTCAAGGCATCGGCCAGCACCAGCCGCCCTTCCGCATCGGTGTTATCAATCTCGACGCTAAACCCCTTGCGGCTTTGCAATATATCCCCCGGCCGGTAAGCATCCCCCGATATGGCATTATCAACGATGGGCAGCACCATATGCAGATAAACCGGCAAATCGGCGGCCATAATCAAATGCGCCAGCGCCATGGCATTGGCGGCCCCGCCCATATCCTTTTTCATCAACCGCATATATTGCGCGGCTTTGATGTCCAGCCCGCCAGTATCAAACACCACGCCCTTACCTACAAGGCCAATACGCGGTGCATCTTTTTTGCCCCAGTGTAATTCTACCAGACGCGGTTCATGATCGGAGGCCCGGCCTACCGCATGGACCATGGGATAGTTCTGATCCAGCAAGTCATCACCAATAACGGCAGTAACCTTGGCACCATATTTTGCGCCCAGATCGCGCACAGCCATCTCCAGGTTTTGCGTATTCATGTCCGCCGCCGGAGTGTTGACCAAATCGCGGGCAAGATATATCGCCTGTGCGCTATGCCGGGCTTTTGAAACGCTGGCGGCATGAATAAAAATGCGCGCTGGCTGGCGGGCACGTGGTGCATAACGCTCAAAGGCATAAGCACCCATCAGCCAGGCCAGTGCCAAATGCTGGCGATCAATTGCGGACGGGGCAAAGTGCAATTGATAATCGCCTGGCGGTAATTGCGTGGACGCATCGCCAAGCGCAAAGGCTTCTGTTTTCTTTCCTGCCCCCAAAAGCGCCAGCGGCGTTTTGCCCGCGCGCGGCACCAGCAAGACCTGCCCGCTTTTGGCGGTAAAATCGGCGGCGTTAACCAGAGCAGAAAAGTCTTCTGGTGCGCTTTGCATCCAGCCTTCAAACATCTCAGCGGAGATTATGTGAAGCGGTATGGCATCTCTGACGGGTTTTTCCAGCAGGGCATCAAGCATAAAACTATCCATTTTTACAGGTGCCGCATTAACCGGTTGTTGACCAAGGTGGGGCACATTTGAGACTTGTTAACCATAATTTAGGCGAGCCCGCATCATGCGTATAGCCCCCGTGTTTCAATATGCCGCTTTTGGCGCAGCTCTTTTGACTTTAAGCGCATGTGCCACAGCACCTACGCCGGAAGAAGATGCACTTAAAGTCAGCATGGAACGCGATATTGCGCCACAAACCAAAGAGGCACGCCAGACCATTGCCAGACAGGATGTGCTGACCCAGGCGGCATTCTGGGCCAAGGAATATGACAAAAACCCGGCAGATCGCGAAGCGGCGCTGAAATTGGCGCGCATCGTGCGCACTTTGGGCAATCCCGAACGTGCCGCCGAAGTGGCCAGTCAGGCCCTGACCCTTTACCCCAAGGATGCAAACTTGTTGCTGGTTGCCGGACAGGCATTGATCGAAAATGCGCAAGCCGCCAGTGCACTGGAATTTTTGCAATCTGCCGCCACCCTGTCCCCCGGAAACTGGCATGCCCATTCCGCTCTTGGCGTTGCCTATGATCAATTGGGCAAGCCGATCAAGGCGCGCGCCGCCTTTAATACGGCTTTGGCCCTGGCGCCAGACAACCCTGGCATATTGTCCAATCTTGGTTTGAATTATGCGACCGATGGCAAGCCAGAAATGGCCGAACGGTATTTGCGCAAAGCCGTTGCCCTGGACAAGGCGCCGGTGCAAGCGCGCCAGAACCTTGCCCTGGTGCTGGCGTTGCAGGGGCGTTTTGATGAAGCCAATGCCATGGCCACCAAAGACCTGCCCATCGAGCTTGCCGACAAGAATATCGCCTCTGTGCGCGCCATGGTGGTGCGGCCAAGGCGATGGGAGATGTTACGTGATGAATAAATCTACCATGTCCAATTTTGAACGCCTGACCGGGGCCAGTGCCGCCTTGCACGGCCTGTTGGCCGTCTTTGCCCTGGCGGCTTCCTCACACTTTGCCAATAGTGATAACGCGGCGATGTTATTGCAGCGCGGTGGCCAGATCGAGCTGTTTCACGCACTGGCAGTTTTTGCCGCGCTCTGCGTAAATGCTCGCCTCCCAGCCATGCTTTTCACGGTGGGAGCCACGCTTTTTGCCTTACCGCTTTATCTTCACGCGCTTGGCGGTTTTACCGCTTTTGGCTTTCTAGCCCCGATTGGGGGTCTGACCTTATTGGCCGGGTGGGCCATCTTGTTGGCAATTTTATTGCTGCCGCAACCCTCCACCGCCTGAACCGGGTTCTGATTTTCACAAAAATATGACTCCCCCCTGAAGGCAGGTAGCGTTAAGCTATTGCCAAAATCAGGGGAGAAAACCATGAGCAAACCATCAATTACCAACGTATCACGGCGTGGCCTGTTGGCCGGTGCCGCCGCCGGGGCAACAATAATTGGTGGCAAGGCCATCGCCCGGCAAAACGAAGCACCCGATGACACAGCGGAAGCCGCCAGTGAGCCGCCGGAATTAAGCCCGCGTGTTGTCGCCTGCGCCGAAAAATTGATCCCCATTGAATTTACCGAAAAAGAACGCGAGCAGATTTTACGTGGCATTGAAAACCAGCTTGAAACCGTGGCCCGTGTGCGTGAGCAGAAATTTGAAAATGCACTGGCACCGGCACTGGGGTTTGACCCGCGTCTGCCGGGAAAGTCCTTTGCGGAACAGGAAAACAAGGTCAGCATACCAAGCCCGTTAAATACGCCCCTGCCCACCAATGATGAGGACATAGCCTTTGCCTCCATCGCCCAACTTGGCCATTGGCTTCGCCATGGCGGACTAAGCAGCGCGCGCCTGACCAAAATTTATCTGGACCGGATCAAAAAATATGATGATGCGCTGGAATGTTTTGTCACGGTGACGGCGGATCTTGCACAAAGGCAGGCAGCCCAGGCCGATGCAGATTTTGCCGCCGGGCGCGATAAAGGCCCATTGCAGGGTATCCCTTATGGGGTAAAGGACCTGTTTGATACCAAGGGCATTCTCACCACCTGGGGGGCTATGCCCTATAAGGACCGTATACCGGATAGCGATTCGCAAATTGTCACTAAATTGCATGAGGCCGGGGCTGTGCTTTTGGGCAAGACCACATGCGGCGCACTGGCTATGGGAGATGTATGGTTTGACGGGGTTACCAAAAACCCCTGGAACCTCAAAGAAGGCTCATCAGGTTCCAGCGCCGGATCAGCTTCGGCCACGGCGGCAGGTCTGGTAGGATTTTCCATAGGCACCGAAACCCTTGGCTCTATCGTATCTCCCTCCAACCGTTGTGGGGATGCGGGCTTGCGACCCACCTTTGGCCGGGTATCGCGCGCCGGGGCCATGGCGCTGTGCTGGTCGCTGGATAAGGCCGGGGCTATTTGCCGCAATGTGGAAGATACCGTGTTTGTGTTGAGTGCCATTAATGGCGGTGATGTCAAGGATGCAGGCTCGATCAACATGGGCTTTAACTATGGCCGTAATCTTGGCCAGAAAGATCTGGTGGTCGGCTATAACCCGGACTGGTTCAAAGGCGATAGTGCCAATGAGATTGACCGGGCGGCATTGGCCACCTTGAAAAAACTGGGTGTGAAAACCAAAACCGTGAATATACCTGAACTGCCCTATAGTGCGTTGGTGCTTTCTCTGTTGGCGGAATCAGCGGCTTCTATGGAAGAGCTGACTTTGTCGGGCCGTGATGATCTGTTGGTTCGACAGGACGACGATGCCTGGCCAGCCACGTTTCGCCAGATCCGCTTTTTATCTTCTGTGGATTATATTCAGCTTGATCGTCTGCGCCGTAAAGTCATGCAGAATATGGATGAAATGATGGACGAAGTGGATGTGCTGATTACCCCCAATTTTGCCGCCAACTTGCTGGTGATTACCAATTATACAGGCCATCCCTGTCTGACCTTGCGGGCGGGATATAGAAAAAGCGCCGCAAGGGTGCGCGGCGATGATGGCGATAAAACCAAACGCAGGGTGCCGCAGAATATCTCGCTGATCGGGCGTTTGTTCGATGAGGGTAAACTATGCGCGCTTGGCCGCCGTCTGGAAGCGGCCCTGAATGTCAATCAAGAGCGCCCGCCTATTTCCTGAGCCGCACTTACTTCATGAGGCAGCTTTTGCAAAAACCCGTCTATGGCAGCTTCAATCAGGTCCAGCATGTGCTCGAACCCGTCCCGGCCGCCATAATACGGGTCGGGCACATCCTGCCCTTGCCGGTCGGGTGTCATGTTCAGCAATAATTGTGGCTGAACGCCTCCTGCAGGGCGCATGGCGTTCAGAGCCGCCAGATTGCTGGTATCCATGGCAAAGATGTGGGTGAAGCGCAAAAAATCATCGGGGCAGACCTGTCGCGCCCGCTGCGCTGACATATCAAGACCGCGCGCGGCAGCAGCGGCTACCGCCCGCTCGTCGGGCGGCTGGCCCACATGCCAGTCACCGGTGCCGGCAGAATCCATATCCAATGAGATAGCTTTTGCCGTTGCCTTTGCTGACAATACCGCTTCTGCGCTTGCAGAACGGCAAATGTTGCCAAGGCAGACAAAAAGAACGCGACAAGGGCTGTCCGTTTGTGAAGTCATTATTGGGTTTTACCGGCACTGGCCAGGGTGGTGGAGAATCTTCGTGCCGATTGCCGCCAAATGGTAATCTGGTCGCGTATGTTCTGCAATGTCTGGCCGCCACGCAAATAGATATCCATTTCCAGAATGACGTTCTGTTCTTCCATCAGGTAGGCACGGGTAAAGCGATTGGCCGCATTCCACGAATTCAGTCGGGCAAGGATATTTTCCGGGCTGCTTGCCGCACGAAAGACAGACCGTAATTGCAATTCTGAACACCCGGCCTCATTCTCGCAATCATAGCCCAGCACCGACCATTGAACCCCATCGATTACGTCGAAACGCTGATTGGCCACCACGCCCTTGCCATCAATTGGCACCTGCTCGAACCGCAAGCCCTCCAACAGCAAAGTTTCCCCAAGGTCTTCCATACTGATGCCATGATAGAGGCTCGGCATACCGGCTTCATCGGCACGCACGGGCGCACTGCCCAATACCAGAAACATGGTCAGCAAAAATACTGGTAATGGTTTATGTGTGCTCAAAGACCTGGCAGGCGGATTTTTTTTCTGCTCTTGCGCATGACGATCTTGTCACCGCCGGTGGACCCCATCACCAGTTCCTGACGGCGCAGGCGTTCGGCCTCCGCATCCGCATCCAACATGGTCTGATCAGAAATAAATGTGTCGCCCTTGCGCCAGAATAAAATCCGGTCGGCAAAGTTCTTGGACTTGACGGTCAGTTGCGCGGTTTCAGAATCCAGCTTGGCACGGATTGATGGATCAACCTGGCCACGGGAGCTGTTTGCGATCAACGCCTGCTCACCCGGCGTCATATTGCCCTCGGCGCGAGCCTGGCCCAAAATCGCGCGGCGCGCGGCTTCAGAAGCCTGCAAATCCTGAACACCCACTTCGCCCGGACGCGGCGGAAGAAGGTTATATTCTGGCGGCACCACCAATGGTGCCATGGTCAATACCCTGAACTCGTCAGGGGCGTTTTTACCGCTCCCCAAAGTGCCACACCCGCCAAGGGCAATGGTCAATGCAACCGGCAAACAAAGGGCAATGCGCATTTTGTTCATTTCTAATCTCTCCTGGACCGGACAGGTCTTACCCGTCCAGCCCCCGCCAGCCAAGCCAATCATACACTTTTTTGCCGTTGATCCACCCAAAAAGCATCAATAAGCATTAAAATCACACCTATGGTGATGGCGGAATCGGCCACATTGAATACCCAGATGAAATAAATATCTGAAAAATCAAGAAAATCCACGACTTTTCCAAAGCGCAGCCGGTCGATCAGATTGCCCAGCGCCCCTCCAATAATCAGGCCCAGCGCCGCCGCCATCAGACGCCGTTCGGCGCGAAGCAACCAGAATACCATAAGCGTAATAACCATCAGGGCAAAGGCGGCCAAAACCAGCCTGCCGACCATGCCGTCTGCACGAAAAAGTCCAAAACTGACCCCGGTATTCCATACGAATGTCAGATCAAAAAGATTTGAAAGCTCAATATGGCCAAGCGGTTGCTCGCGCAGTTTGAGGATATTGAGCACCCAGAATTTACTGATCTGATCGAGCACTAAAATACCAACACTGATCATCAGGCCAAACTGCCAAAACGGACGCGAAGATTGAGGCTCAGCCATGGACCGCATCCCATGCCTTCACCGCCGCCGCATCGCGCGGCGTTATGTCTGGAAAATCAGGATCGGCGCTATTCGGGTCAAAATACTTCCACGAGCGGGCGCATTTAAGCAGGTCGTAATCTTTAGCAATATTTGGAATAATAAATACTCCATCACTATAATGACTAACTGCTCCTTTGGAGAGTGTCAGTTTTTCAATATCTTTGTCGGTAAAACGAGGTTGAACTACTAGTTTTGCATCACTCGTAATAAACACATCTGCCATAAATTCTTCCAGAGAATTAACTCCACTTGCTTCGTATTGTTTTTGAAATGCCTGTCTTCCGTCTTCCGTTGTCATACAAATAGTAGGAACCGCCTCTAAACTGGAGCCAATATTTTTATCCCTTCGTGCGATTTCCAAAGCTGCTAAGACAATATTTCTAACCCTTTTTATCTCAGTCCAATCTTCTGCCAGTTTTTCATCGCGCAAGTTTTTTGGCGTTTCAGGGAAGGTTTGCAAATGCACTGAATCGGTCTCGGAAGGAAAACGGGTCAGCCACACTTCTTCCATGGTAAAAGGCATGAGCGGTGCCAGCCAGATCACCAGACGCTCAAAAATGAGGTCCATTACCGTGCGGGCCGCCAAACGGCGATCCGAACTTTGCGGGTCGCAATACAGCGCATCTTTGCGAATATCGAAATAAAACGCGGAAAGTTCTTCATTGCAAAATGTAAACAAGAGCGAAAAGGCGCGTTTGTAATCCAGCGCCAGATAAGCGGCACGCACTTCTTCATCCATCACCGACAGGCGATGCAACATCAGGCGTTCCAGCGATGGCATGTCTTTCGGTTCCACCCGCTCGGCCTCCTCAAAACCTTGCAGCGCCCCCAGCAGATAACGTAGGGTGTTGCGCACCTTGCGGTAACTATCCGCCGCCGTCTTTAAGATTTCCGGCCCCATGCGCATATCGTCCTGCACATCTGAGGAGGCCACCCACAGGCGCAAAATCTCCACGCCATTGGTGCGGGCAATATCGGCGGGGTCAATGACATTGCCCAGGGACTTGGACATTTT
>JAJFFP010000005.1 GCA_021776595.1 Robiginitomaculum sp.
ACCAATGTCGTGCAGCATGTCCAGCTTTTTGGCACTGTCTACTGCCCAAACCTCTGCGCCTGCAGCTTTGGCCAATTGCACCGCCACTGTACCAATACTGCTGCCAGCCCCGTTGATGAGGATTTTCTGCCCCGGTTTCAGGGCTGCCTTTTTGATAAAATGCAGGGCATTTAACCCACCTGTGGGCACCGTAGCCGCCGCCTCATGGGTCGTGTTTTCGGGCTTGTGGACCATCGCTTTATCTTGGCAAAGACAAATATACTCTGCATAGGCATCCCAGCCGCCTGATGCTGCAAAAACCTCATCCCCAATGGCAAAGCGGGTTACGTCTTTACCGATGGCCTCAACCGCGCCAGAAAATTCCTGCCCCAGCACGGGCCGTTTTGGCCGCCATAGCCCAATAAAAAGACGCAAGGGCAGCCAGAAGGATAGCGGGAATTTGAATCCCCGCATTTCACAATCGCCAGTAAACACCGTGGCCGCATGAATTTTCACCAACACCTCACCATCCGCAGGGATCGGCTTTTCCACTTCTTCCAGCCGCAGCACTTCCGGCGGTCCATAACGGCGACAGGTTATGGCTTTCATGAATGCTTTCATTCTAATGCGCGATATCCCAGTTAAGCCCGGCGCCACTATCGACCACCAGCGGCACGGAAAGCTCCAGCGCCGGGGAGCAGGCGTTTTGCATAATCTCGCCGGCCAGTGCCGCCAGCGCATCGGCCTGATCTTCGCGCACCTCAAACACCAGTTCATCATGCACCTGCAATAACATCCGCGCATCAAGGCCGGAATTTGCCAATGCGTCCGGCATACGGATCATGGCGCGGCGCATAATATCGGCGGCGGAGCCTTGTATCGGCGCATTAATGGCCTGGCGTTCGGCAAAGGCGCGCCGCGCCGGGTTTTTGTCATTAATGCCGGGCACCGTGCAATGGCGACCAAACAAGGTCTGCACATAGCTTTGGGCACGGGCAATTTTTTTGATATTCTCCATGTATTTCTCAATGCCTGGAAATTTCTCAAAATAGGCATTGATGTAATCGGCCGCCTCGGTGCGGGAAATGCCAAGTTGATTGGCAAGGCCAAAGGCAGAAATGCCGTAAATAATGCCAAAGTTAATGGCCTTGGCCTGACGGCGCACCATGGGATCCATACCCTCGATTGGCACCCCAAACATTTCCGAGGCAGTCATGGCATGAATATCATCACCACGCGCAAAGGCCTCACGCAGGGCATCCACCCTGGCGATATGGGCCAGCACCCGCAGCTCGACCTGTGAGTAATCGGCGCTAAGCAATAAATAGCCCGCCTCCGCAATAAAGGCGGAGCGGATTTTGCGCCCTTCCTCGGTGCGAATGGGGATGTTCATCAAATTAGGGTCGGACGAAGACAGGCGTCCGGTGGAGGTGGAGGCCAACATGAATGAGGTATGCACCCGCCCGGTTTTGGGATTAATCGCGGCGGCCAGTGCATCGGTATAGGTGGATTTCAGTTTTTGCAATTGCCGCCATTTAAGCAAAACCTGTGGCAGTTCATGTCCGCCAGCAGCCAGTTCCTCCAGCACGCGTGCATCGGTTTTCCAGGCCCCGGTTTTGGTCTTTTTGCCCCCCGGCAAGCCTTGTTCATCAAACAGGATTTCACCCAATTGTTTGGGCGAGGAGAGATTAAAGGCGCGCCCGGCCAAACGCTTGGCCTCATCCTCATAGGCTGCCATGCGCTGGCCAAAGTCGCCGGAAAGGCGGCTTAATGCAGTGCGATCAACCCTGACCCCGGCCAGCTCCATCGTGGAGAGCACCTGGGGCATGGGCCGCTCCAGAGTTTCGTAAACCGTGTGCATACCGGTCGCACTCAAGCGGGGTTTGAGTATCTGCCAGAGCCGTAAAGTCACATCGGCGTCTTCGGCGGCGTATTGTGTGGCTGGTTTAAGGTCTATCTGATCAAAGCTGATCTGTGCCTTGCCAATACCGGCAACTTCCTTGAATGGCACGGGCGCATGGCCCAAATGCAGTTTAGACAGTTCGTCCATACCATGCCCGTGAATGGTGCCATCCTCGACATAAGAGAGCAGCATGGTGTCATCAAATGGTGCAATATCAATACCATAGCGGTGCAACACCCCAAGATCGTATTTAATGTTCTGGCCGATTTTCAGCACCGCCGCATCTTCCAGCAGCGGCTTGAGGACGTCCAGTGCCTCCCCCATGGGGATCTGTTTTGGCGTGGTGCTCAGCAAATCACCCGCTGCCCCGTGGGCGAGCGGAATATAGCACGCATCACCCGGCGTTATGGCCAGCGATACCCCCACCAGCCCCGCCGCCGTAGCGCTAAGCGCATCGGTTTCGGTATCCACTGCGACCACACGGGCGGCACGGGCGCGGGTCACCCAGTCCTTTAGCGTTTCCACATCCTGCACACAGACATACCGGCTTTTATCAATCGGGGCCGGCGCATCACGTTGCGGATCATCATACTCACCCTCCACGCCCAGGCTCTGGCGCACTTTGCGGGTGAAGGTGACAAACTCCATCGCCTCCAAAAAATTGATCAGCGGTTCCGGTTCTGGCTCCTCAGCGCCAAAATGTTCCGGCTCATCGGGCATGGGCGTATCGGTGCGCAAAGTGACCAGTTCACGGCTGATGCGCGCCAGATCAGCGTATTCGATCAGGTTTTCCCGGCGCTTGTTTTGTTTGATTTCACCGGCCCGTTCCAGCAGGGTATCCAGCGAGCCATATTCATTGATAAGAAGCGCCGCCGTTTTCACCCCAATGCCCGGCACCCCTGGCACATTATCGGCACTATCGCCGGCTAACGCCTGCACTTCGATGACCTTTCCCGGACCAACACCAAATTTTTCCTTAACCTCGGCCGGGCCAAGACGGCGGGATTTCATGGTGTCATAAAGGCTGATGCGATCCGACACCAATTGCATTAAATCCTTGTCGGATGAAATAATCGTGGTGTTGGCACCCAGGCCTTCGGCATGGCGGGCATAGGTGGCGATCAGGTCGTCGGCTTCAAACCCGGCCAGCTCCACCGACGGCAAGCCAAAAGCGCGGGTGGCCTCGCGCACCAGTGCAAATTGCGGCACCAGATCTTCCGGTGCCGGTGGACGATGGGCCTTGTATTGCGGGTAAATATCGCTGCGAAAGGTTTTACCCTTGGCGTCAAAAATCACCGCCAGATGGGTGGCCTTTTCGCCGTTCAGCATGTCCTCGACCAGCTTCCACAACATGTTGCAATAGCCCGATACCGCCCCCACAGGCATACCATCGGATTTGCGCGTCAGCGGCGGCAAGGCGTGGTAGGCACGAAAAATATAGCCCGAACCATCCACCAAAATCAGATGACTGTCGGCATTGAGCGGTCGTGTGGTGGCCAATGGGTTTTCCTCGTGGCTTGGGAGCCTGACCCTAACCATTGCACCTGCACAAATCCAGCCACCCATCCCGGCTCAGGACCAGAAACATCATACGGCCTTGACGTATGTTCCTTTTATGTTCTTAATAGGATTATATTCCTTATTTTGGACTAAACACCTATGAAACCCGGCCTACGCCTGTTACTGGATAAACCCTTCCCCGGCCCCCTGGGGCCCTATCACTGGCTCTATCTGGATATGAATTCCTACTTTGCCTCGATCGAGCAGCCCGATCACTGCCACCTTGCCCGCAGCACCGCGTCCTCGCTTGCCCTTTCGGCGGTCCCCAAAATAACTCTCGTCGACTTCAATCTCGCCGCTGAAAACCTCCGATGTTTCTGCCACCAGCTTAGTAAAAATCATCTCACGCAGTTTGTGAAAAAACAGGATCGCCGTGTTGCGATTTACCCCCGTTAATTGCGCCGCAGAACGAGCCGTCACGCCCGCACAAAAATACTTGATAAGCTCATTTTGAATACTTGTGGAGAGCCTGCTCCGTCGCCTCGTGCTAACCATATGAGGTCAATAGCCTTTATCTGCTATCTATGTCAGCCCCTATATTTATATTGTAATAACCTGAAGATTATTAGGCCGGGTCGATAGATCAAACTTGTCCGCATCAAAGGGTGCGATTGCGTACCGGCGACTGTTCGCCGCCCCGTCGGCGGCGCCTCTTCGCGCCGCGAGACAAAAGAAATGGTGCCGCATAGGTGACTCGAACACCTGACCCCGTCATTACGAATGACGTGCTCTACCAACTGAGCTAATGCGGCCCCGATGCCCTTAAATGGTCCGGGCAGAGGGTCGGCGCGAAAGCTAACCGCTTGTTGTCAAACCGGCAAGGGCATGGTGCACAAACCATGCTGCCTGGGTCAGTTAGTGCACTTCACGTTTACGCGACTGAACGTCTGCTTCATCACTGACCTCTTCGATCAATGGACCGGGGTCATCGGGTTGACGGGGAAAGCCGGCCACATCAAGATCGGGGCTGGGCGCTGCCGGGTCCGGTTTTGCCGCTATCGCCTGAGGTTCTGCCCCGGTTTTGTCTTTATCGGTTGTGGGCTTTGCTGTTTTACGCCTGCGTTTTCGTTTTGGTTTAACCGGTGCAGGTTCAATTTTGACTTCCTCAAGCTCCTCTTTAACGCCGGCGGCATCTGGCGCAGTATCTCCAGGAGAAGGGGTCTTGTCATCGCTATGATCCTCTTCGGCCTGCGCCTCCAGAAACAACATCTGGTCAGGGTTTAGCGGTATGCGCTCGAAACGCTCATGACGAGGATGGATCAGCTCGCCGGCATCACCGTAGGTATATACCAGACGCGCCCAATCTTCATCACGATAGCCAAAAGCCGGGCCTTCAGGATCAAGGTCAGACCAGTCCGGCTCGCTGGGCGCAGAAAGGGAACGTGTCAACCATTCATTGGCTTGCTTGCGGTTGCCGGCCTTGCGTTCAATCTGGTTCATCAAGGTGCACAAGCGCGATGAAGGCGGCAATTCTGTTTCCAATACTGGCTCAATGGCTTCGCGGGCTGCCATAACATCATCTTCATCAAGGGCAATTTCAGCGGCAAATATACGGCTTTCGCGATGATCGGGGTTTAACTCTACAAGGCCCCGCAGACGCTTGGCGCGCGCTTTTGGCTTCTCCTCTTCTTTCAGATCGCGATAGGCCAATGCCAGCGCCGGATGCGGTTTTGCCGCCCAGGCGTCTTCCAATAGCCCCGCGGCACGCCAGCCTTTGCCTGCCATCACCAGCAACCGTGCTGCCAGCGCCGCCCCCGGCGCAAAACCGGGTGCCGCCGCCACCGCTTTTTCAGCCAGACGGCGCGCATCGTCCAGATCGTCGCGCGCTTCGGCCTGCGCACTTTCTGCGGCGAGCAGGACGGCCCGGCGGCGCTTGGCCGCCAGTGGCACAATATGTCCACGTTTTTGCCCTTGCGCCAGCGTGGCGATTGCCCCGGCCCAGTCACGGGCAGCCACTTGCGCATCAAAAAGCGCTTCAAAGGCCCATTTCGCCCCCGGCTCTAAATCAAAGGCAGCCTGCGCCTCTTTGATGGCGGCATGATAATCGCGCCGTTCAAGTGCCGCACGAACAAGGCCTCGCCTTGCCGCCAATGCCGTGCGTTTGTCTTCCAGCAAAGTCTGATACTGTCGCTCTGCCCCGGCAATATCGCCCACTGCTTCGGCTGCGCGCGCCGCGAGCAAGCCTGAAAGTGCCGGTCGGTCGAGCAACATTTTAACCCGTTCAGCATTTTTAACCGCCCCTTGCGCGTCCCCGGAGGCCGCGGCAATCACGGCCAGTTCCAGTGCATCATAGCCTTTGGCCCGGCGCGACTGTTCACGGGCTTTGCGCACCTGTGCAGGCAGCTCAATCAACCAGCCCAGACCGCGCCAAAAAAATGCAAAAACAAAAGTTAGAAGCAATAAAACAACAATAGCAATGGCCGCGCTTGTGCGAATTTCAAGGCCAAATGCGGTAATATTTACCAGCCCCGGATTGGCCGCCAACCAAAACGCAAAAATACCAATAATAAGGGCAATGCCCACGTATAATGCTAAACGGATCATGGGCTTACCTCCGCCGCTTGAATTTTTAGCCGGGCCAGGCTCTGCTCCAGCGTAATACGCATTTGTGCCTGTGTTAACCAGTTTTGCACCCGCGCGTGAGCCTGACCACCAAGCGGTTTCAAGGCTTCAACCGCACCAGTAATATCCCCGGCTTCCAGCGTGGATTGCGCGTGGGCAAATACGGCATCGACGCCATTTTCCTCATTGACACGCTTGATGCTGATTAAGGAACCAAGGGCATGGCGTGCCTTGTTCAGCGCCCCTGGTTTTTTATTTTCCTTTTGCATTGCAACCGGCGTTGAGGCTTCATTGATGGATCGGCGCAATTGCGTAAAATCACGGACAAGTGCCATACGCGTTGCCACCCCGGTTTTGGCCAAAGGGGCCAGCCTTTGTACATCCGGGTTTTGCGGCAATAAAGCGGCCAGGTTTTGCCATTCATGCTCAAAAGGTGCGCCGGTCAGCGCTGCACTGTCCAGCGCCAATATGCTCAAAGTAAGCGCTGTGGCTTTTCCACCTTCACGGGTTTGGTTCTCAAGCGCAGAAAGGCGTGTTTTTATATTCTCAATTTCCAGCATTACGGCCTGCATTTGCGTCTCACCATTTGGATCAGATGAAGCCTGGGATACTTGCGCAATTTTGCTTTCCAGTGCGGCAATGCGATCATTTATAGCGGACAGAGCCTTCGTGTTGAGATCACTTTTTTCGCCACTGGCATTGTCCGCGCGTGTCATCGCACCGGTCCGCATTTGTGTTTCCAGCTTGTCCAGACGGGTCATGATTGACCCGATCGCCTGCGGACTTTCCTCATCTGCACTTTCCAGCGCGTCGATACGTTCCTGCAATTGACGGATCACTTGCGGATTAAATTTATTATCAGCGGGCGCATTCTCCAGCTTTTCCAAACGCGCTTCTACTAAAGCGTTTGCGCTTTCAGCTTTCGTTTTCACCTGATTAACATCGCGCTCCAGACTATCCAGCCTGGCCAGCCTGGCCAAAAGGGCAGCAGAATCCACTTGCTGATTGCCCCTATCCCCAAGGACCTTGCGATTGATAAAAAATGCCCCGCTGGCAATCATGACCAAGACCAGCACCACAAGCGCCAGGATCAAAAATACCCGGCCATTGCCGGGTTTTTTCACCTCGGTAGACGCACCCGAATTGTCCGCATCGCTTTGCAGGGTTTCAAATTCCGCATCGATGGGTTCCTCATGGTCGTCGGTTTTGCTTTCGTCACTCATGGCTATCCTGTTATATGGCCGAACATCCGGCTCGATCATTGGTGCAAATCCTAATGTAAGGTCTGCGCCCCGGTGCGCAAAGAGTAAACATGTCGCTATTTACAAAAAATCACTCACACTGGCGGGCAGTTTTGCTGCAAGGTTTCCAACAGGGAGGTTTCATTTGGGACACTGGCATAAATCACTCGCGAAAATGCTGCACCCATAAGAGGTTCACAGGCTTTCTTGCTGATACCAATGGCCGTCACATGTTCCGCTGGTATGCGTTGTTTTCGCACCAATGATGCAAAATTTTTGGCACCACGGGCTGAATGGAACAAGGCAACCTGAATTTCCTTGTGCCTGAGCGCCTTGATTGTTTTGTCACCAAGTTTTGAAACCGGATGCGTTTCATAAGCCACCCAGTCATGCACCTGATACCCGGATTGTATGAGCAACATATCTATATCAAAGGCAATATGGCGGCCATGCACCCAAAGCAGCGGGCCATCTTCGGGTGAAATTTGTTCTTGAACAAGACGAGCCAGCGCCTCACCATCTCCATCGCAGGTATGAATTTTACCCACCATTCCCAAGGCAGAGGCTTTTTCCAGGCTTGCTCCATCCAGACAAAAAAGTGGTAAATCGTATGCGCCATTCAACATTGGAAGAAATGAAATGCCATTGGCGCTGCTGGCAATGATAGCCTGTACCCCTGACAATGAAGGCGGTTTTTGAGCCGTTGGTCTAACCTCAAGCACTGGATTGATTAAGGGGCGATACCCCATTTGCTCCAGCCGCCTTGCACTTTGCATGGTGCCCGGTTGGGTGCGGGTAAGTAATACCCCTATGCCTGCCATCGTTTCTCATTTCCAGCCTTGGCAGCGATTTGCAGGCCAAGGGTTTTGCCCAAATGCGCGGCCTCCTGCACGGGATCATGGCCTAATTCAGCTTGCTGTTCGCAAGTCCAGTTTTTGGCCCCGTCGGGGGTGTAAATCGCGCCGCGAAAGCGCAGTATATTGTTATTAATCTCGCCCAATGCTGCAATCGGTGTGCGGCACGAGCCATCAAGGGCCGCCAGAAACGCCCGCTCTGCGGCCAGTCTGATTGCCGTTTCATTACACAATACCGGGTCGAGCAGGGTTTGGGCACGATCATCATCATTACGTATCTGCAGTCCAATGGCCCCTTGCGCCGGTGCCGGCAGCATAATGTTCGTATCAATGATCCCACTGGCTTTATAGGCCAGTCCAAGGCGCTTCAGGCCAGCCAGTGCCAAAAAGGTGGCATCAAACTCTCCGTGTGCAATTTTTTCCAAACGGGTACCAACATTACCGCGCAGGGTTTCCACAACACAATCTGGTCTGATCATCTGCACTTGCGCCTGCCGTCTGAGTGATGCGGTGCCGATCCGCGCCCCCTTTGGTAAATCTGCCAGTGTTTTTGCAATATTGGCGATCAGCGCTTCGCGCGGGTCCTCGCGCGGTAAATACCCCGCCAATTTCAGCCCGTCTGGCTGCTGAACCGGCATATCTTTCATGGAATGGACGGCCACATCAATATCGCCGTCCAGCAAGGCCTGTTCCACTTCCTTGGTAAAGAGGCCCTTGCCACCGGCCTCAATCAAACGCCGGTCGGTGATGCGATCCCCGGTAGTGGTAATGCGCGTAACGGGAAAGGCGCATCGCGCCTCATCACCCGCGCCCACACCCAAATTCACGGCCAGCAACTGGCGGGTCAGGCGGCTTTGCGCCAGCGCCAGCGGTGATCCGCGTGATCCTAACTTCAAGATTGGTTGCAAGGGTGCGCTCCGGGCGTTATCGATCCAGCCATGGACATACGCCGCAAAGAGTATCTGGTGCAAGATGTATAAGCCAGTAACCGTTCTTGGACTGGAAACCAGTTGTGATGAAACCGCTGCGGCGGTTGTGCATCTGGATGCCAATGGCAAAGCACACTATCTGACAGATCAGATATATAGCCAGATTGATGAGCATGCGCTTTATGGCGGTGTGGTGCCGGAAATTGCTGCTCGTGCTCATGTGGGGGCGCTGGATGCGCTGATCAAAGCCGCCATGGTGGAAGCCAATATTACCTTTGACGATCTTACTGGCGTTGCCGCCACCACAGGTCCGGGCCTTGTGGGTGGTGTGATGGTGGGCATGATGAGTGGCAAAGCCATTGCCTTGGCCCATAACATCCCTTTTCTTTCCATCAATCATCTGGAAGGTCATGCACTCAGCCCAATGTTGGCGCAACAAAGCGGCGATGAACCGCTCACTTTCCCCTATCTGCTGTTACTGGTATCGGGCGGGCATACCCAATTATTAAGCGTTGAAGGCTTGGGGCAATATACGCGCCTTGGCTCGACCATTGATGATGCGGTGGGCGAAGCCTTTGATAAAAGCGCAAAAATTATGGATCTGGGGTTTCCCGGCGGGCCGGCGCTGGAAAAAGCCGCGCTACAGGGGGATGCGTCCCGATTTACCCTGCCGCGCCCGCTTGCCGGCAAGCCTGGATGTGATTTTTCCTTTGCCGGCCTGAAAAGTGCGGTGCGGCGCACCTGGGAAGAATGGCCACAAAAGGACGATCAGGCGCGCGCCGACCTTGCTGCTACCTTCCAACTGGCCGCCACCGATGTGCTGGCAGGTCGCACCGCCAATGCCATGGATATTTTCGCCAAAACCCATGGCGCACGAGCTTTGGTGGTCGCAGGTGGCGTAGCGGCCAATACGGTTTTACGGCTGCGCCTGATGGACGTAGCCAAGAGCAAGGGATTCGCGTTTATTGCCCCGCCAATGTCTCTATGCACAGATAATGGCGGTATGATTGCCCACGCCGGGGCCTTGTATTTGCGGGCCGGGCGAAAGGGTGATGATTTGGACATCAGCGCGCGGCCTCGCTGGCCGCTGGACGAACATGCCGCCAGAGCGCACCCCGCCTCTGGCAGTGGAAAAAAAGGACCAAAATCATGAGTTTAACCTTGCAAAAGGTCAGTGTTATTGGTGGCGGCGCATGGGGCACAGCCCTGGCCCGGACGTGCGCCCAGGCAGGACGTGATGTGAAATTATGGGCACGCGAAGATGATGTAGTGCACAGCATCAATGCCGATCATGAAAACCTGCGATACCTGCCGGGTGCCAAGCTACATCAGAACATCCACGCCACTGGTGATCTGCAAAGCGCCGCCAGCGCCGATATCATCCTGATGGTCGTTCCTGCCCAGTTCACTCGCAATATCATGGGTGAGATCAAGTCGCATCTTGGTGAAGGCACACCGGTTTTATTATGCTCCAAGGGGATTGAGCAACAAAGTCTGGAGCTGATGAGCGATGTGTTGCGCGATACCCTGCCCCAGGCCGTCCCTGCCGTGTTATCCGGTCCCAGTTTTGCCGCTGATGTGGTGCGCGGCCTGCCGACAGCGGTCACGCTCGCCTGCCCGGACGCTGCCCTTGGCCGCGCTTTAATGCAGGCCATTGGCACCCGCACCTTTCGTCCGTATCTCAGCACCGATATCATTGGCGCCGAAGTCGGCGGCGCGGTTAAAAATGTGCTCGCCATTGCTTGCGGCATTGTGCTGGGTAAAAATTTAGGAAAAAGCGCTCATGCCGCTTTGCTGACCCGTGGGTTTGCGGAAATGACCCGCCTTGGCATCGCCCTTAACGCCCGGCCCGAAACCCTGCGCGGCCTGTGCGGGCTGGGCGATCTGGTGCTAACCTGCTCCTCTGAACAATCACGCAATATGTCGTGCGGTCTGGCATTGGGGCGCGGCGAAAGCCTGGAGGAAATTTATGCCAAGGGCACCGGCGTGATTGAGGGGGCGGCCACCGCCCCGGCCCTGGCAGAACTGGCCAAACGCAAAGACGTGGATATGCCGATCAGCGAAGCCATCGCCGCCATTCTTGCAGGCAGCACCGGCATTGATGAGGCGATTGAAGGCTTGCTCTCGCGCCCGTTTCAAGTGGAATGAGGGGAGCGATATTTGCCCTATAGCTTACCTCTCAGGCACGGAATGTAGAGTGTTCTTTTCCTGCAGCGGAAAAAAGGCTGGTGTCGCTTCGCTCGACCCGCCCTACGGCTTACTACGACTTTTTGTTAGGCATAAAAACCCAAGCGCCAAGCACGCCTAAGAACAACAAGAAAAAAAATGGAATAAATATGAGAGAGACATAGGAATATATAGCACTCCAGATCAATCGCTTATGAGTAGGGTTGTTTGAAATAATATTAACATTAGGTGAGTCAAAATTTGGTTTTTGTTGGTCAAACACGTCAAATGGATTTGATTTTTTTGCCTCAAGCACATGTAAGCGTTTAAGTTTCCGCAAGCGTTCTAGCTCAGCGCGGGGCTGTTCTGGCGCAACTGTGGTTTGCTGTTGTGCTGTCAGCTCAGTCTGTTTTCGCTGAGCAGCGATAGCTGCAGCGAGCCTGCGTGCGTCATCCATATTTCCAGCGGCGTCTGCTTTTCTAAGAGCCTCAACCAGACGGGGATCATCCACAATCTCTTGAAATGGCTGCGCCGGGTCAAACTTTGGTGCACCTGTGGTGGAAAAGGCTTTTTTCATGGCTTTTTCTATTACACTGACGGTAGTGCCTGCCGGAAACTTGATAATGCGCCCATCGGGGATATATATCTCAATGACGTTCTGGGCTTGTGCTTCGCGCTCTCTAACAGGTGTTATGCTGGTATGTTTAGCATTAGGCGGCATTGGCTCTTCTACCGTGAATTGGAACAATGTAGTGCCTAATGGCACTATGATTGCAAGCCATAAGAGACCAATGGCTGCACATAGTCGAAACCAGCGGCTACGCGAGGCTAGGGATTTACAATAATCAATCATAAATTATGCCCATATCGTTTGTGGCCAATTCCTTTCATACTTTCCAGTCACCATAATGGCAAACTCATCAGCAAATACGTAGGGCGGGTTGAGCGATAGCGATACCCGCCAATTTGAAATGCCCGATAGTCGTTTGTCATCATTTCTCCCCGTAACCGTCTGTCGGCCACCCTTTGGGCGGTATATCAATCAGGCGTCCGAATTCGCGTTTCCATTGGTGCCAGGTTGAATAGGGCCAGTCGTCGGGGTCGCTCACATACCCGTGTTTTACCGGGTTCCAGTGTATGTAATTGATATGCCGCGAGAGGTCGTCTTCATCCCGCACACAATGCTCCCAATAGCGTTTTTGCCAGACGCCACGCTCGCCCTTTAGACCTTTTTGTTTCATCGCGCTCGGCAAGCGTCGGGTAAAGCCAGATTTCAGCAGACGCATCCGCACTGGAAAGTCATCATCCCCCGGAGGCAATGCCCAAATAAAATGCATGTGTTCGGGCAGTACGACAGCGGCAATAGTTTCAAAGGGATGGTGTTTTTTCATATCACGCCAAGATGCTCGCAAATCGGTGATATGCTCGATCAGGAAATCCCGTTTGCGATCATGAAGATTCACGGTGAAGAAATACGCGCCTCCGGGCACGAACAGGCGTCGATAATTCGGCATACCTCATCATGCCAAAAAGATGACATGGCGTAAATGAGAATATTTTGGCAGAAAAAAGGCGGGTGCTGAAATTATAACGCCCGCTAAACCGCGACCAGCATGGAGGCCAGCGCCGCGCTCATCAGGTTTGATAACGAACCGGCGGCAATCGCCTTGACACCCATGCGCGAGATGTCGGCGCGACGCTCTGGTGCAAGCCCTCCAAGACCGCCAAGTAATATTCCTAAC
>JAJFFP010000041.1 GCA_021776595.1 Robiginitomaculum sp.
GGCAGCCGCTGGCGGGGTGTTCGGGATCATTATCGCTGTCATCGGATCATTGTGGCGCGCGCGTCAGGACAACAATGTAACCACTTATGGATCGAGCCGTTGGGCGCAACCCCAAGAGATTCGAGACAGCGGCCTTTTCAAACCTGAAGGCGTATTTTTAGGACGCTATCAAAATCATTATCTGCGCCATGACGGCCCGGAACATATTATGGCGTTTGCACCAACCCGGTCCGGCAAGGGTGTGGGGCTTGTCATTCCCACATTGTTAAGCTGGACCAAAAGCGCAGTCATTCACGACATCAAGGGGGAGAACTGGCAATTGACCGCTGGCTGGCGATCAAAATTCTCCCATTGTCTTTTGTTCAATCCCACGGATCAGGCCAGCGCCAAATTCAACCCCTTGCTGGAAGTGCGGCGCGGTGACAATGAAGTGCGCGACGTACAAAATATTGCCGACATTCTGGTTGACCCGGAAGGTTCACTGGAAAAACGTAATCACTGGGAGAAAACATCCCATGCCTTGCTGGTTGGCGCAATCCTGCATGTTCTTTATGCGAAGGAAGATAAAACACTGGCGCGGGTATCGACCTTTTTAAGTGATCCTGATCAGCCATTTGAACGCACCCTCAAGCAAATGATGACCACCAACCATCTGGGCGATGATGATATTCACCGGGTGCATCCAGTTGTGGCATCCGCCGCGAGGGAGTTGTTGAATAAATCCGAGAATGAACGCTCCGGCGTTTTGTCCACGGCGATGAGCTTCCTGGGGCTGTACCGCGATCCCACCGTTGCCGACGTCACCTCTGCATCGGACTGGCGGATTGCTGATCTGATGGACGCGGCACGTCCTGTGTCACTATACCTTGTTGTGCCGCCGTCTGATATTTCGCGGACAAAGCCGCTGGTGCGATTGATCCTCAATCAGATCGGTCGCCGTCTTACTGAAACGCTTGAAGGCGATGTTGATAAACAACGCCAGCATCAGCTTCTCATGATGCTGGACGAATTTCCGGCCTTGGGGCGGCTCGACTTTTTTGAAAGTGCGCTGGCTTTCATGGCGGGATACGGGATCAGGGCTTTCCTGATTGCACAGTCCTTAAACCAGATCGACAAAGCTTATGGTGAATATAATTCCATTCTCGATAATTGCCATGTGCGCATTGTGTTTGCCACCAATGATGAACGCACGGCAAAGCGGGTTTCCGACAGTCTTGGCACCGCAACGCAAATGCGGGCGCAAAAGAACTATGCCGGTCATCGTTTAGCACCGTGGCTGTCCCATGTGATGGTGTCGCGTCAGGAAACCATGCGCCAGCTTCTCACCCCCGGTGAGGTTATGCAGCTCCCACCCGAAGTAGAAGTCGTAATGCTGTCCGGCCAGCCACCGATCAAGGCGGACAAACTTCGTTATTTTGAAGATCAGAATTTTGCAGGGCGGGTTCTTCCCCCACCGGCCCTGCAAGCGGACGGTCCTTACGGGGATCGTCCGCACCCCCGCACTGACGATTGGTCAGGCCGGGTGCGGGAAGCAGATTTACAGCCGGTCGGTGGAACGGATCATAGCAAAACGATGGCTGAAGATGACGGCGGATTAAAGCGTCATCCGACACTTGAAGAACAAGCGGTATCCCAAATCCCGGAGCAGAATCTGGATGCGCTTAGTCTTCTGGATGATGACACGGATAACCCTGTTACAGGCCGTGGTGTCGATCCCTTGAAAATACTCTCTCCCGTTCAGCGTGCCCATGAGATGACGCGCGGCGCGGATGATGAATTAAAGATATGAGGGCGGCAGGATGAGCAGAACAAGAGTGCATATTTATCTTGGGCAAGATCGCCACCGGATTAAACAGGAAGCCCAGCGGCGGGGTGTTTCCATGTCACAGCTCATGCAGGCGGCGTTGATTGCCTTTCTGGATGCGGACCCGGACAAGCGTGAAGCATTGGTATTGCGCCGCTTTGACCGGCTGTCCCGGCAAATGAGCAAAATTGACCGGGACTTGTCCGTGCTCACTGAAACGCTGGCCCTTTATATTCAATATGAGCTGGCGATTACGCCGCCCATTCCTGTGACCGATCAGGCCGCTGCCAAGGCGCAGGCGCGCGAGCGGTTCAAACATTTTATCGAACGTGTGGCCCGGCGAATGGCCGACGGCAAAAGCCTGATCAATGAGGTGGTGGAAGAATTAACGCCTCGGACAAGCGATTTCTTCCAAATGGACTTGCAAGCCGACGATCTGGAGGTGGCAGATGGCGAATAACCCAATCACCTTAAATCGCCAGCGCACCATGCTCCTGACCGCAATGGGGCCAATCATTGGTGGGGCGCTCCGCGATAAATCCGTCATTGAAATCATGGCAAATCCCGATGGCTCGCTCTGGCTTGACAAGCATGGCGAAGGCCGCGTTCAGGCCGGGGAACTATTGCCCGCAGATGCCGAACGTATCATTCGTCTGGTGGCGAGCCATATCCGGGTCGAATGTAATGAGGCCGCGCCCATTGTGTCTGCTGAACTGCCGGAATCCGGCGAGCGCTTTGAAGGCATATTACCGCCCATCGTGACCGGGCCAAGCTTCACCATCCGCAAACCCGCAGGCGTGGTTTATTCATTATCGGATTATGTGGAAGCGCACATCATGACGCCCCTGCAAGCGCGGTGTTTGAGCTACGCCGTAGTGGAGAAGAAAAACATTCTGGTGGTTGGCGGCACATCAAGCGGCAAAACCACTTTGACAAATGCACTGCTCAATGAGCTTGTCGAACTGAACGAGCGCATTGTCATCATTGAAGATACGCGCGAACTGCATTGCCCGGTGCTTGATCTGGTTTCGCTGCGGACCAAAGCCGGTGTTGCCGCCATGTCGGATCTGGTGCGCTCGACAATGCGCCTGCGCCCGGACCGCATCATAATCGGCGAAGTACGCGGGCCGGAAGCATTGGATTTGCTCAAGGCCTGGAACACCGGCCATCCGGGCGGTGTCGCCACCTTACATGCCAATGGTGCACACGCAGCACTTTATCGGTTGGAACAGCTCATTCAAGAGGCCGTTATCACGGTCCCAAGACGGCTCATTGCTGATGCCGTCGATTTACTGGTTTTCATCAAAGGACGAGGTGATGCCCGCCGCGTCGATTGCATAAGAGAGGTCATAGGCCTTGATAGCAATGCCGACTACCAACTTCGTCTCCCGGATGGATTGCCGCCTGAACAAGATTTACCGCAATCACACATCATGAGGAGCATGACACATGAGAGGACATCTAACGACGACGATCAATAGATCGTCACGTCAAGGCTTTCTGGTTTTGACGATATTATTATTCGGAGCCGTTGCCGCACAGGCGGCGGGATCAGGGCTGCCGTGGGAAGCCCCGTTACAAAGCATTCTGGAATCCATTACAGGCCCGGTCGCCCGGATCATTGCAGTCATGGTTATCACCATGACTGGCCTGACTTTGGCTTTTGGTGAAACCAGTGGCGGTATGCGCAAGCTGATTCAGATTGTCTTTGGATTGTCCATTGCCTTTGCAGCGGCAAGTTTCTTCTTGAGCTTCTTCAGCTTTGCCGGCGGGGCGCTCGTATGATGTCCAATGGTTTTGTCATTCCCCTGCATCGCTCGCTCACCGAACGGATCATGCTTGGTGGTGCACCGCGTAATGTGGCGATCATCAACGGCACATTGGCCGCCGCCATCGGTCTTGGCCTTCAGCTCTGGATTGCAGGTCTTGCCATCTGGCTGGTGGGGCATGGTGCGGCGGTGCTGGCGGCAAAACGCGACCCTCAATTTATGGACGTGCTGAAACGTCACATTCGGCACAAGCCGTTTTTGGAGGCGTGATCCATGCTTAATTTATCAGAATATCAAAAACGTCCCGCGCGCCTTGCTGATTATCTACCCTGGGTTTCGCTCATAGCGCCGGGCGTTATTCTCAATAAAGACGGATCGTTTCAACGCACCGCCCGCTATCGTGGCCCGGATTTGGATAGCGCCACCCAATCAGAACTAATTGCCATCAGCGCCCGGATCAATGATGCCTTGAAGCGTTTTGGTTCCGGCTGGGCGTTGTTTTTTGAGGCAGACCGTCACCAGATTACGAGCTATCCGCAATCAACCTTTCCTGATCCCGCCTCATGGTTGGTGGATGAAGAACGGCGCGGCGGATTTGAGGCGGAGCAGGTTCATTTTGATACGTCATTTTTTCTAACCCTTTGCTATTTGCCGCCGGAAGACCGGACCAGCCGCGCTGAAGGCCTGCTCCTTGAAACGCCTGATCACAAGCGATCGTTTGACGTTCATGATCATTTGGAGAGCTTTGTTACCCAGACAGACCGGGCGTTTGATCTGTTTGCAAATGCCTTGCCGGAACTGGAACCGCTGGATGATGCCGAAACGCTCACATATCTGCACGCCACCATTTCCACCAGACGGCATGATATTATCCCGCCGGAAACCCCGATGTACCTGGATGCCGTTCTTGCCGACTGTCCTTTAACGGGCGGGTTGGAGCCGATGTTGGGTGATGCTCATTTGCGGATCATGACCATCCTGTCTTTTCCCGGCTCCACCACGCCCGGAATTCTGGACGCTCTCAATGGTCTGGGTCTGTCTTATCGCTGGTGTTCGCGCTTCATTGCCATGGACAAGCCGGAAGCCACAAAAGAACTTGGAAAATACCGCCGCCAATGGTTCGCCAAACGCAAAAGCGTCATGGCACTCCTCAAAGAAGTCATGACCAATGAGCCATCCGTTCTTGTTGATACGGACGCGGACAATAAAGCTCTTGATGCCGACGAAGCTTTGCAGGAACTGGGCAGCGATCATGTGGCTTACGGCTACTTTACCACAACCATCATTGTCTGGGATGAAGATGCGGCGATTGCCGCCGAGAAAATGCGCGCCGTGGAACGCGCCGTCAGTGGCGCCGGGTTTGCAGCGATCCATGAGAGCGTCAATGCCATTGATGCCTGGCTTGGCACTTTGCCCGGTCATCTTTACGCCAATGTGCGCCAGCCAATAATCTCAACCCTCAATCTGGCCCATATGACACCACTATCGTCGGTGTGGGCCGGGCCTGAATATAATGCACATTTGAATGGCCCGCCGCTGTTGATGGCGGAAACAGGCGGTGCCACGCCGTTTCGCCTGTCCCTACACCAAGGTGATGTTGGCCATACAATCATTGTCGGACCAACGGGCGCGGGTAAATCCGTCTTGCTTTCCTTGCTCGCCATGCAGTTTCGCCGCTATCCGGATTCTCAAATCTATATTTTTGACAGGGGCGGGTCAGCGCGGGCGGCAACCCTTGCCATGGACGGAAGCTGGTTTGATCTTGGAGGCAATAGCGCACTTGCCTTTCAGCCTTTGGCGCGCACCCAAGATACCCATCAGCGCGCATGGGCGCAGGAATGGGTATGCAGTCTTATCGCCCATGAACAAGGCCCAAATGAAGGTCAGGTCACGCCGGAGACAAAGGACAATGTCTGGTCGGCTCTTTGTAATTTGGCAGAGGCCCCTGTTCAGGAACGCACGCTCACTGGCCTCGTGGCTCTGCTTCAAAGCAATAGCCTTCGCCAAGCCTTGCAGCCCTATACCTTAAACGGACCACATGGCCGTTTGCTTGATGCTGACGACGACAAGCTCAATCTTGGTGCCGTACAGTGTTTTGAAATGGAAGAGCTGATGCATACTAAAAGTGCGGTGCTTCCCACATTGACTTATCTATTTCACCGGCTTGAGGAACGTTTTGACGGGCGGCCAAGTCTGCTCATTCTGGATGAAGCCTGGGTATTTCTGGATGATCCCGAATTTGCCGGACGGCTTCGTGAATGGCTCAAAACGCTTCGAAAGAAAAATGTATCGGTTATTTTCGCCACCCAATCCCTTTCCGATATTACAAACAGCTCCATTGCACCTGCAATTATTGAAAGCTGTTTAAGCCGGATATTCCTGCCAAATGAGCGGGCGTTGGAGCCACAGCAGCGTAAAATCTATGACGCCTTCGGACTGAATGCGCGTCAGGCCGAAATTATCTCAAGAGCCATGCCGAAGCGGGAATATTATTTTCAATCCCGTCAGGGCAATCGCCTGTTTGACTTGAACCTTGGCCCCGTTGCTTTGGCTTTTTGCGCGGCTTCCGAAAAAGCCGATCACCAATTGCTGGGCCGCCTGAACATCGAGCCAGAGGGCACAGAATTTGTGTCCCGTTATCTCGCTGCAAAAAACCTCAAATGGGCAATCCCGTTCATTAATAATTTTCAAAGGAGCGAGACATGAAATCTCTCAAAAAACCTCTATTCGCTGCGCTATTGACCTTGGCTATGGTGTTAAGCCCCATGCAACAGGCTCTGGCTGGTTGGCCGGTTTTTGATGCCGCCAATTATGGCCGGAATCTTCTGACCGCCGCCCGCACATTGCAGCAAATCAATAACCAGATTACCCAGCTTCAAAATCAGGCGCGGATGTTGGTCAATCAGACGCGCAATCTTACCAATCTGCCAACATCAATTTCCGGGGACTTGCAAAATTCTCTGGCACGCATGGATGGATTGATCCGCAGTGCCCGCAATGTGTCCTACCAGATCACGGCGATTGATGCCCATTACCGGCGGCTTTATCCGCAAAGATATGCATCCGCCACTACATCATCGCAGATATTACAGGACGGACAGGAAGCGTGGAATGTGGCCCGTGAAGGCTTTCAGCATTCCATGCGGGTACAAGCTACCGTTGTCGAACAGGTGCGCACCGATAGCATTGTGCTTGATCGCCTTGTCAGCCAAAGCCAAAGTGCCGCCGGCAATTTACAGGTTGCGCAGGCCGGTAATCAGCTTGCGGCCCTGAACGCCAAACAGAGCATGCAGCTTCAAACGCTTTTGGCCGCATCAACCCGCGCTGAAGCTCTTGACCGGGCGGCAACATTGGCCGCACGGGAACAGGCCCGTGCCCGGTTTCAAAACTTCCTCGGCGACCGTCAGGCTTATACGCCGTGAGCCAATTTCATAAAAACCGGGCAAAGCGAGGCAAGCACAAATGTGCGCCGCCAATAATTTGGCGCACCCGCGTAGCCTGCGGACAAAGTCCGCATTGGCGCGAGCGATAAGGAAGAGCACATGGATGATCTCAATATCATAGACCAGTTCACGCAAACATTCGTGACCTATATTGATAGTGGCTTTGGCCTGTTATCGCCGGATGTTGCATTTCTGACCACCATCCTGATCGGGATCGACATTACACTTGCGGGTCTTTTCTGGGCCATGGCAGATGATAAATCCGTCATACCCGCCCTGATTAAAAAGGTGCTCTATATTGGCGTCTTTGCCTATATCCTCAATAATTTTGCCTTTCTTTCGCGGATTATTTTTGAAAGTTTTGCCGGGCTTGGCCTCAGGGCAACGGGAACCGGCCTTACCATCAGTGATTTGATGCGGCCCGGTTTTATTGCCGCAACCGGTTATGACGCAGCAAAACCTATTTTACTGGAAGTTGGTAATCTTCTTGGCCCTATCGCCTTTTTTGAAAATTTCATCACCATCTTCGTGCTGATATTTGCGTGGGTCGTGGTGCTTCTGGCTTTCTTCATTCTGGCCATCCAGCTTTTTATCACCATTCTGGAATTCAAACTGACAACCCTGGCCGGGTTTGTGTTGATCCCATTTGCCCTTTGGAGCAAAACCTCATTCCTTGCTGAAAAGGTATTGGGCAATGTGATTTCATCCGGCATCAAACTTATGGTGCTTGCCGTGATCGTTGGCATTGGCTCCACGATTTTCAGTGCCTTCACTAATTCCTTTACCGGCCCGACAATCACTCTCGAGCAAGCTCTTTCAACCGTGCTGGCAGCAATGTCATTGTTTATGCTTGGCATATTCGGCCCCGGCATTGCAGCGGGCCTTGTATCCGGTGCTCCGCAGCTTGGTGCGGGCGCGGTAGCAGGCACAGCTTTGGGCCTTGGTGTTGGCGCGGCAGCAGCGGGGCGCATGGCAATGGCGGGGGCTGGAGCCGCCGCATCAGGCGCAGGCGGCGCGGTAAAAGCCGGTTCCGCAATGGCTGGCGGTGCCAGTGCGTCCTATAATCTGGCCCGCGCCACATCCGGTGCTTCCGGGGGCGCAGGTGTTGCCGCCGGGGTTTCCGGTGTTGCCAAAGCCGGAGCTGGTGCAGTTCGACAGGGAATGGGTAAAGCCACCAGTAAAGCCACGTCCGGCGTTAAAGATGCCTACGAGTCTGGCGGACGTGCCGCCTTCACCGCAACAGGGGGCACATTACCGGAGGGTGCTGGTCAAAGCATGGCTGAAAACGCAGCGTCTAACACGCCCGCCTGGGCAAACAAACTTCAATTACAACAACACCGCCAGCATTTGCGTGAAGGGGCCGCCATGGCCGCCCACACATTGCGCGATGGCGACAGACCGGGCAGCGGCGACAGCCCTCATTTAAAGGATAGCGACGAATGATTTTCAAACGTGCAACAGATAAATATGGCGATACGCCAACACCTCAAACACCTTACCAAAAAGCAGCCCAGGTCTGGGATGAACGGATTGGGTCAGCCCGGCTACAGGCCCGCAATTGGCGGCTTATGGCTTTTGGTTGTCTGGCATTATTGGCCAGCCTTTCCGGTGCCCTGATCTGGCAAAGTCTGCAAAGCCGCATCACGCCCTATGTGATTGAAGTCGATACATTGGGCGAAGTGCGCACCATTGGCCCGGCCACCGTGACCTATAAACCAAGTGACGCCCAGATTGCCTACCAACTAGCTGCCTTCATCAAGCGCGTGCGGGCGGTTTCAGTCGATCCGATTGTTGTGCGCGAGCAATGGCTCGCCGCCTATGATTTTACAACGGACAGGGCTGCACAGATTTTAAACGAATATGCTCGTGAGAATGATCCCTTTGCAGATGTTGGCCGCCGGTCAATCGCTGTGGAGATTACCAGTGTCGTTCGTGCATCCGAAGACAGTTTTCAGATCAAATGGATTGAACGCCACTATAGGGGCGGCGCGCTTCAGAAACTGGAACGCTACACCGCCATTCTCACCATTGTTTTTCAGCAGCCTGCCACCGTCACCGCCTTAACCAAAAATCCGTTGGGCCTTTATGTCCACGGCCTCAACTGGTCCCGTGATATGGGCACCCCAGAAAGAGAATAAATGAGAGAGAATGAAAGAGAGTGAGATTAAAATGAGAAAACCAGCCAAAAATATCTATATGGCGTGCGGCATAATGTTGCCCCTTGCACTTGGGGCTTGCGCGTCCAGACAAAGGCCACCGTCTATTTCCTATGATATGCAGGATTTTACCCCTGCAACCTTCGAAACGGTACCCCTGGCACCAATAGAAATCGTCAAGCTGCCGGTGCCGTTACCGCTGCCTGGCCAGTTAAAACCCATTGAAGAACAAAGCGAGCCAGAACCGGAAGACGCCGATCCTTTAGGACGGGTTGATGCGGCCAATGCTGCCGCACGCCTTGAACCCGCACGGGACGGTTATATCAATGCCATTCAGGTCTATCCGTTTTCAGAAGGAGCGCTTTATCGTCTCTATACGGCTCCCGAACAGGTCAGCGATATTGCCTTGCAATCCGGTGAGAAACTTTTGTCGGTCTCCGCAGGGGATACGGTGCGCTGGGTGATCGGGGACACTAAAAGCGGTAACGGGGAGACGGCACAGGTTCATATTCTGATCAAACCCACCGAAGCCAACCTTAAAACCAACCTTGTTATCACCACAGATCGCCGCGCCTATCACCTGGAAATGGAAAGCTTTAAAAATACCTACATGGCGTCCCTGTCATGGCGCTATCCCCATGACGAACTTGTTTCCCTAAGACGTCAAAATGAACAGGCACAGGCCACACAAGAGCGGGTTATCGACAGTGGCATCAATCTGGAACATTTGCGGTTTCGCTATGAGATTTCCGGTGACAATCCACCATGGCGGCCAACACGCGCCTTTGATGACGGCCAAAAGATCTATATCGAATTCCCCCGTGGTATTGCGCAGGGCGATGCGCCGCCGTTGTTTGTTGTCGGGCCTGACGGCGATAACGAGCTGGTCAATTATCGCATGAAGGGCCGCTATTATGTGGTCGATAAACTGTTTGCCGCCGCAGAATTGCGTCTGGGCACAGAGCCTCAACAAGTCGTTCGCATAAGCCGAACCGATGGCAGAGCCAATAATAGCAGAGCCAGATCATCGGTTGTGAAGGATAGTGCCAATGACAGATGATCCCTTTAGCGTCACAGCGGATGAAAAAACCGCGCTGGAGACGTTGGATCTTCGCGCACGGCCCCGGCCAGTTACACGGCTGAACAAACGGGTACTGATGATTTTAAGCGGTACCGGCCTCATATTGATCTTTGCCGCTACCTTTTACGCGTTGCAACCACCCACGCAAAATACTGCAAACAATAAGCAGCTTTATAACGTCAGCCACAAAGAACAGCCGGAACAGCTCTCAAACCTGCCGGAAACCTACCGTGATTATGTACCACCTGTTCTGGGCGCGCCATTGCCGGGTGAGCTTGGCGGGGCGGTGCTTGATGCGGAACGCCGCGCCGGGCTTGAGCCATTACCCATCCCGCCCGGCGACATACCGTTTCAAACGGATCACCTGACCGATGCCGCCCGTGCGACACGCATTCGTCTGGCGCAGCGGGCGCAACAGGGCCGCGAATCTTCGGTTTTCTTTCAAATTTCACCGCATCAGGAAAGTGACAACAATCAGGCGACGGCAAACCCTTTAGAGCAGGCAAGCCTTACACCTAATCCTTTTGCCACTACTGCAAATGCTGACGGCTTGACGCCGCAAGCCCCGGATGACCCAAACCACCAGCAACATAAAAATGATTTTCTGGACAGCAAACCGGACGCTGCAATCTATAACCCGTACCAGCTTCAATCCCCCATATCGCCGTATCAGGTCATGGCGGGAACCATCATTTCCGCCAGTCTGATCACGGGGCTGAATTCTGATTTGCCGGGTCGGGTAATCGCGCAAGTGACGCAGCCGGTTTATGACACGGTAACCGGCCAATATATGTTGATCCCGCAAGGCTCCCGTCTGCTTGGCAAATATGATTCCGTGGTGGCTTTCGGACAGGAACGCGCCCTTGTCGTCTGGCAACGTCTTATTCTGCCCGATGGCTCATCAATCATCATTGATAACCTTCCCGCCACCGACCGGGCCGGTTACGCCGGGCTGGAAGACCAGGTTGATTTCCATACATGGCGGCTCATCAAAGGCATTGCCCTTTCCACACTCTTCAGCGTTGGGGCCGAGCTTGCCTTTGACAATGACAGTGATCTGGTGCGCGCCATTCAGCGTGGCTCACAAAATTCCATTAACCGGGCGGGCCAGCGCATTGTTGAGCGCGAAATCAATATTCAGCCCACCATTACAATCCGGCCTGGCTATCCGCTTCGCGTGATCGTCCATAAGGACATTATTCTCAGGCCCTTCATTCAAAGAAAGGCTCTCCCATGACCCTGAAACTCTCAAAACTGCCCAAACGCACACCGGTCAGGATCAGTGCAACATTTCCGCCAGAGATTCATGATGCTTTGAGCGATTACGCCCGCATTTATGAACAGGATTATGGCGTGATGGAAAAGATCGAAGACCTTGTACCCTATATCATCGCTAGCTTTCTTGACACGGACAATGGTTTCAAAAAAGCGCGCCGACAACTTGCCGCCGCATCAAAATCCACCCCACGCCCGCCAAAAGACAATATTGGTAGTTCAACCATATCAGGAGACAAATAATGGCTTTGAAAATCGGAATATTTTACGACAAGGGATCACATTTTGAAGGGATGCTTGAAACTCGAAAACTGCATGATCTTGGAAATATCATCATAGACCCATACGACAAATCACCGGACAGCAGCGAACCGGATTATATTGTTCGCACCGGACAGTTTCAGATTGGACGCGGCTGGAAACAGACCACCAAGGACGAAGAGCGTGAATATATCAATCTCATCCTCGATGATCCCCATATGGAAGAAGAAATCCGCGCCCGCCTCGTAAAACAAGGTGATCAACATATTCTCCTCTGGGAACGGATGGTTGCATAGGCCGTTTGCACATAGATCAATTTACAGCCCGTATCATGCGGGCTGTTTCATAAGCAGGGTCAACAAGATAAGTCTCTGACTTTCTTGTTGATTATCAAAGGCTTGCTATTGTAACTCAATTGTTTCATACCAGTGCCCATCTATGTCCCCTATGGGGCACCATTCTTCCTTGTCCTATTGCGGCCACCTGAACGTATAACGCTGGCCATATTGGCGTAAAGCTGGTGATTTGGCTCGATTTTAGCCAAGGCTTTGCCTATGGTCGGGAAAACTGGTTATCATAGATAAATGAGCAGGCCATTTCATGGACGAGCAGGATCATTCACATGACAGCATAATGGCCACGGAAGAATTGGCTGGTGGTGTTCATGTGGACACCCAGGCCGTTGATGATGTTCGTAACGCCGTTGCCGAGCGCGATGCCATTGCTGTTGAAAAAACGCTTGATGAGATGGACCCGGCGGACGCCGCCGATGTGGTTGAACAACTTTCAGCCAATGAAACGCAAGCCGCTGCCCGCCTGGCACCAGAGGCCTTTGGCGGCGATGTGCTGGCCGAACTTTCCGATGATGCACTGGAAGATGTTGTCGAGTCGCTCAACACCCGGCAAATTGCCGATGCCATCAATGAAATGGATTTTGATGATGCCGTTCAACTGGTGGAAGAGCTGGACGATTCGTTAAGGGCCGGTGTGCTGTCCAAACTAACACCAGAAGTGCGCAGCGCCCTGGAAAACAGCCTGAAATTTGAGGAAGACAGCGCTGGTCGTCTGATGCAGCGCGATTTCGTCACCGCGCCGCAATACTGGACGGTGGGACAGTTGATCGACTATGTGCGCCAGGCGTCTAAAGACCGACTGCCAGAAGTGTTTTATGAAGTGTATGTGGTGGACCCGGCATTTCATCCACTTGGCTCTATCGCCTTGTCGGCATTGTTGCGCGCTGAACGCGAAATGCCATTAACCAAAATTATGGCGCCCTTGCGGGCCGTGGTTACGCCAAAGATGGATCAGGAAGATGCAGCCTATCTTTTTGAAAAATACGACCTTCCTTCAGCGCCTGTGGTTGATGAACAAGGCCGCCTGACCGGTATGATCATGGTTGATGATATTGTTGAAGTGCTTCAGGAAGAACATAAAGAAGATATGTTGGCACTGGCCGGTGTAAACGAAGCCGGGCTAGCCGACACGGTTCTGGAGACCGTTCGCAGCCGTGCACCCTGGCTGATTATCAATCTGGGCACCGCCATATTGGCATCTTCCGTGATTGCCAGTTTCAGCGCCGTCATCAGCAAGGTTGTCGCCCTGGCCGTTCTGGCACCGATTGTTGCCTCCATGGGTGGCAATGCCGGCACCCAGGGGCTTGCCGTAGCCGTGCGCTCAATTGCCTCGCGTGATATTACCTCAGCCAATGTGCGCCGCATCATTATCCGTGAAGTCTCGGCAGGGTTAATAAACGGCCTGATTTTTGCCGCGATTATAGGGCCAATTGCCTATATATGGTTCCATTCCATACCGATCGCGATGGTCATTGGCGCGGCCATGCTGATTAATTTGCTGATCGCGGCTCTGGCCGGTATTCTGGTTCCACTTGGTTTGAAGAAGCTCGGCGCTGACCCGGCAGTGGCCTCTTCTGTTTTTGTAACAACGGCTACTGATGTTATTGGGTTTTTTGTTTTTCTGGGACTGGCAACCCTGGTTTTGTTATAGGAGCAAGCATTTAATGCGCGCAGTATGGTTATCTGGCATTTTTCTCTGGTTTGTTTTGGTTTCCATTGCCAATGCAGGAAGTTGGAGCGCCGGCTCGCCTTTGCAGACCGGCCGCGCCGGCCTTGAAGCGGCGGTGCTGGGTGGAAAAATCTATGCTATTGGCGGTGCCGGGGTTCTCTCACCGCTGGGGAATACAGAAACCTATCAGGCTGGTAGAGGGGGCTGGCGTGTAGATGCTGATCTTCCCGTAGGCCTGGAATCCTTTGGCATGACGGCCTATAAAGGCAAGATATTCGCTGCTGGTGGCTATGCCGCCGATACCAATGGTAACCCAACCGCCAGAATGTGGGAATTTGATCCGGTCAGTGACGACTGGGTGCAAGGTCCAAGCATGCCATCTGCACGTGCCAATTTTGCCCTAGTTGGTGCGGAGGGAAAACTCTTTGCCATTGGTGGCATTGGCGTAGATGCAAGCAAAATATATGTTTACAACCTGCAAGACCGGCAATGGAGCACATTGGAACAAGGCTTGCGCAACAGCCGGGACCTGGCCGCTATTGCCATTGAGGACAAGATTTATGTCGTTGGCGGTGGACCAGTGGCCAGTCCGGTGGCTGCCGTGCATATTTTAGATACCACCGATCTATCCTGGACCGAAGGCCCGGCAATGCCCGTGGCACGGTCCGGACATGCCATGGCGGCAATGGGCAATAAAATTCACGTGTTTGGTGGCCGGGGAAGCGGCCGGGGTGCTTCCCTTGCGGACCACTGGGTGCTGGATATTACCGATGGCACATGGAAACAGGCTGAATCTCTGCCCACGCCACGCACGGGCGCGGCGGCGGCAACGCTGGGCAAGGCGATTTACCTGATTGGCGGTGGTGCTGGCGGTGGTTTCTTTGCCCCCTTTACTGCCATAGCCGAAACCGATGTATGGCGCCCAGCCACCGAAGATTAAACGGCCCGACCTTTGCACGGTCTTACTTGGGGAACACATGGCTGTCCCGGTTTGATACGGCAATGCAATGGCAAGATATGTAACATCACCTGCTGGTTTTAAGCTCATCAAGGCATTTGAAGGCTTTCGTGCAAAAGCAGCTCCGCTGGAAACCGGAGGCTGGGTCATCGGTTATGGGCATACGGTTTCGGCACGTAAAGGGATCGAAGTCGATGAAAAAGACGCTTCGGATCTGTTAAAGTGGGATGTTTCAAGGCTTGAAGCACCTTTGTGCGATCTGATTTTTGCCCCTTTGAACAGCAATCAGTTTGATGCACTTGTTTCACTGGTGTTCAATATCGGGTTATCCAATTTCAAAACCAGCGCCCTGTTGAAGCGCCTTAACGAAGGCTGCCCCGTTGGCGCGGCTGAAGGTTTTGATGAATGGCGGCGAGCATTTTTAGCGGGTGAAGTGATCATCGTTGATGCGCTGGTGCGGCGCCGGGCCGCTGAAAAAGCTTTGTTTCTTGCTACGCCGGACGCCAGCGTCATTGCCCCTACACCACAACTGCCGCCGTTACGTGATTCCCAAATTACATTAGAAAAAACCAACGATACGCCGGTAAAGGTCTTGTTTGATCTGGAGGGCAATAGCGAAACAATTATCGAACCGACAGACATCAAGGCCGAACAAGAAGAAACACTGGTCTCTCTGGATGAAGCCTTTGAAACTGAAGATATTACAACAGAGACCAAGCCTGAAAAACCTCTGGATGACATTCAAGTAAGTGAGCCAGATAAAGATGATGACCTGCCCAGTCCGGTTACTGAAATCGCTGAACAAATTGCTGGTCGGCTGAACAGTGTTGCCTCTGAATTAGAGCCAGAACCCCAAGATGAAGTGTTGCAACTTACCGAGGCTGACCGGGTTGTTGAGCACACGGCACCTGCAAAGCCGGATGAGGACAAAGACACGCCGCCACTGGTTGATGAAAAGGGTATATTGCTAGAGCCTTATGAGGCTGAAACACCTTCCAGTAATGAATTTCTGGTTTCTGGAAATGATACCGTCACATTCCAGTATGACGAGCCGCAATATGATGATCCCAAGATCGAGCCACAGACCATATCCGGTGATGCGAAAATAACAACGCAAAGCGGGGATTTTCAACCCGCTTATGATCGTGGTCGCTGGGTATTCATTCTGATTGGTATTATTGGCATTGCCATGACCCTGGGTGGCTTATGGCAAATACAAAACACCACCAGCATTACCGATAACCTCGACTTTATCAAAGGGCCTGGGCAAGCATTACTGGGGGTTCTCTCTGCTGTGATCGCTGCTTATTATTTACTGCGCCGCCTGCAACGCTAGTTGAGGCAAAGACGCTTTTAGCGGAGAACACCCGCTACGCAGCATCGATGTTTTCTGCCTGCCTTTGCCACATGCGGGCGTATAGGCCGTTTCGCGCCAGTAATTCATTATGGGTGCCACTCTCGGCAATGCGTCCCTGATCAACTACGATAATCTGATCTGCATCGGCAATGGTGGATAAGCGGTGGGCGATGGTAATGGTGGTTCGCCCCTGTGCTGCCTCATTCAAGGCATCCTGCACCTCGCGCTCGGTTTCACTATCAAGGCTGGAGGTTGCTTCATCAAGCACCAGGATTGCCGGGTCTTTCATGATAGCACGGGCAATGCCAACACGCTGTTTCTCACCACCAGAGAGCTTTAACCCGCGCTCCCCCACCCTTGTATCCAGGCCCATTGGCAGGGCATTAATGAAATCACCCAAATGCGCCCTTTGCGCCACTTCCATAATTTGTGCATCGTTGGCTTCGGGTATGGCATAAGCAATATTGGCGCGAAGCGTATCGTTAAACAGGGCCACATCTTGCGGCACTAACGCCAGTGCTTCACGTAATGATTTTTGCGTTACATCGCGCAAATCCTGCCCATCGATTAATATCCGCCCTCGATCCGGATCGTAAAACCGAAACAGCAGGCGCAGGATCGTGGATTTACCGGCGCCGCTTGGCCCGGCAATACCGATACGCGAACCGGCCTCGACTTCAAAGCTAATGTCGTTAAGGCCATTATTGCGCCCTTCATGCGTAAATGCCACATGTTCGAACTGAACCTGTCCGCCATCTATAACAAGGGATTCTGCATCAGGGGCATCGGCAACTTTGGACTGCATTTTCATCAAGCCATCAAGTTTTTCAAGGTCCACGGCCCCCTGTTTAATCTCACGCCAGGCAAAGCCAAGGATATTTAATGGCCTGAATATATTCATTAAAATTAGAACCACGGCGGCCATATCGCCAACGGCCAGTTTACCGCTCAAGGCCCCAAAACCAGCCACCATCGCTACTGCGAACAAGCCAGACGTCATCACCACTTCCTGCCCGGCGTTCAAAAAGGAAAGTGAGCGCACAACGGCAATATATTTTTGGTTATAGCGGCCAAGATTATCACTAAAGCGACGGGTTTCGCGATCTTCGGCAGCAAATGCTTTTACCGTTTCAAAATTGCCAAGCGAATCCATAATGCTGGCGCGTAGCTCAGAATCGGTTTCATTCATTTCGCGCCGCTGTTTGACGCGCAACTCCGTAACCCAAAAGGTAAAGCCCGCATAAACCGCCACCGTGGCAACGGCAAGAAGAGCAATAGAGACCCCATACCGAACGGCCAGCAAAGCCGCCGCCATCGCCAGCTCGATAAGTGTGGGAACAATATTGAACACTAAAAAGCGCAACAGAAAATCTATGGCCGCTGCCCCGCGCTCTATGATCCGGTTCAGCGCCCCGGCGCGACGGGTCAAATGAAATTGCAAGGAGAGATGGCTGGCGTGATCAAAAGCCTCCACGGCGATCAGGCGTTGGGCCTCCTGACTGACCGGAGCAAAAAACATAGTGCGTAATTGCGGCAGCGCGCTGGCCAAAACCCGGCTGATGGCCCAGAGCGCAAGAAGCATAACCAATGCACCGGCACCGCTTTTGGCCGCATTGGCGGCAACGATATTTACCGCATCGCCAAAAAACACCGGCGAAGCCACCGCAAACACCTTGGCAATCAGGGTGACAATCACGGCCAGGGCCATTAGAGGACGCTGGCGTTTTAGGGCATCACGGGAAAGCAAGGCAAATACCCGCACCAGAGCCGATCCCAGCCGGCCATCACCAGAGGCAATGCCATCGTCTGTGTTGCTATGGGATAAAGAATGGTGCCCGGAACTCATCCCCGATAGGTAAACCGATAAAGGCTAATTACAAGGCACGGGCCCGTGATGTTTTAATTATTCTCAGAAGACTTCGCATCTGGAATAGTGAAAACCTGACCAGGATAAATCAAATCTGCATCCTTGATCCTGCTCGCATTGGCGCGATAGATAATCGTATATTGCCAGCCAGAGCCATAAAGCCGCCGGGCTATACGCCATAAGGAATTACCGGGTTGCACGATAACAGAACCGGGCGGGGCATCGGTTATAGCCTGCGGATTGGCGCGCTCGAACGGCAAGGCGATCACAGCAGTTACATGGCCATCAGGTCCAACCTGATCGACCTGCAAATCATACACCCCTGGAGCCAAAGGCTCGATCCCGTCAAGCACCCAGCGCCCTTGCGCATTGGCACGGGTTTGCCCCAATAATTTTCCATTGGCCAACACACGCACACCGGACCCCGGCACTGCACGGCCAGAGAAAATCACCCCCCCTGCCCGGTCATAATCCACCGCCTCAAGCGCCAATGGGCCAGTTTCCTTATCATCATCAGGGCTTTGTAAAACCCTGCTGGGTCCGCCAGGGCGTCCAAGAACCACAAGCGGGCGCTTATTGCGTCCGCGCGGCACAGAAACGACCACGACCTGTTCAGAACGCACCGTTCGACCATCTTCGCCTTCCATGGAAAGTGAGAATTCTATGGCCCCCGGCTCAAGCGGATCATTGAGGATTATGGTCCAGTCCCCATTGCTGCCTGCCTTGGTCTGCGCAATGGCTTTACCATTGGCCAGCAAAGAAATTTTCGCATTGGGTTCTGACCTGCCAGCAATCACCGCTGTGCCACGTATATCCACGCGCACGATATCAAAGGAGGGGCCAAGCAAGGCGCCATCCTTGGCGTTATTCTTTGAATTTTGCTCTACAGGTGTTGGTGGCGCGTTGGGTGTTTTGGCCGATCTTTGCACGGCAATCAGGATTACAGCCGCTATAACGGCTATAATGGCCGCAATAATAAATCCACGCATTGCCGACATGGCGAACCTTTCCAACAGGGACAAATCAGACTACGTCCAACTAAGATATAAGCACAAACAAAAAGTTATGTCTAAATTGAGGTCATGATCATGCCAAAACAACGTTCCGTGTGTGTTTTTTGTGGGTCCCGAAATGGGAATTCGCCTGAATATATGCAAATTGCCAGCCAATTTGGTGAAGAGGTGGCGGCCAGACAATTACGCTTGGTTTATGGGGGCGGAGGCATCGGCCTGATGGGGGAGACCGCCAGGGCCGCCAGAAAAGGTGGCGCAGAGGTTTTGGGCATTATCCCCGGATTTTTATCAACTGATGAAGTGGCTTTTGATGATTGTAAACTGGAAGTCGTCGAGACCCTGCATGAACGCAAAGCACGTATGGCCGTTGAAAGCGCTGGTTTTGTGGTTCTACCCGGTGGCATTGGCACACTGGAAGAAGTGGTCGAAGTGTTAAGCTGGTCTAATTTAGGCATGTTTCCCATGAAAACGATATTTATCGGTCCCAACCAGTATTGGGACCCGTTCTTTGCCTTGCTGGAACACACGGTCAGGGAAGGTTTCACGTCCGAAGATATGCGCGATATAGCCCTTTCCGCCATAACTCCGGCAGAAGCGCTGGACCTGCTGGGTTTATAGGCCTCTGTTTTTCCTCAAACGATCCAGTGCGCCTTGCAAAATATAGGCTGCCGCCATTTTATCGATCACTTCGCGGCGACGGGAACGGCGGGTATCAGCCTCAAGCAAAGTGCGCTCCACCGCTACTGTGGACAGACGTTCATCCCAAAATGCCAGTGGCACATCCCGAAATTTAAGAAGATTAACCGCATAGGCACGAACGCTCTGTGCCCGTGGCCCCGAAGAACCATCCATATTCACAGGCATACCCAGAACAATGCCTGTGCACTGGCGATCATCATAGAGCGAAAATACTTGTATCGCATCCGCTTGGAACTTGGTTTTCCGAATGGTATCCACCGGTGTAGCGGCAATTCTGACCCCATCTGATACCGCCATGCCAATGGTTTTTGTGCCAGGGTCCAGACCCAACAGTGCGCCTTGCTCAGGCAAGTTCAGAAGATCGATCAGTGCCATAGGGCTTGTGTGCTGAATAACCGTAAAAAATCAAGGCGCATTGTCATTCTCTATCAACCGCCGCACAGGGGCTTGCACATTACAGGCCTCAATGACTTCTGGTGGACGGCGGTAGAAAAAAGCCGCATCACGCACTTTTTTTGATTTTTTATAATCGGCGAAAGCCTGACCATCATCGCGCATCACCTCAAAACGCGGCTGTTCAACCTCCGGCAAATCAGCGGCCAGCCGGATCGCCACTATCGGATCGCGCTTGTCCTTTTCCGGGATGACACCATTGCCAATGGCGCGTTTTCCCCGGTTGAGTCTTTGCACATACTCCATGCCCGCAATCACCCGGCCAAATATTGTCAGATTACGATCGAGATACCGGGTGCCTGGCCCAATAACGATATAAAATTCGGTATCACCGGTGTCAGGGTCGGTATCTCGTGCCATGGCCATTGAACCAACGCAGTGCATCAACCAGGCACGACCAGCATCTGGATTTGCAGCCACAGCAAAGCCACCCACATGACCAGCCTCCGGCGCATAAAGGTCCGGCGAGCCTGTGGGCACAAAGTCAAGGCCTTCTAAAGGCCGGTCATTTTCATTTTTCAGTTCGGGCCATTCGGGCACGTCGCCTTCCTCTCGTCCCCCTTGCGCCACAAAACCATCAATGACCCGATAAAAACTTAACCCGTCATAGAAATGCGCTTTGGCCAGATCGCGAATTCTTTGCGCATGATGCGGAGCAAATTCAGGATTCAATTCAACCACCACTTCCCCGTAAGGCGTTTGAATAAGCAACAGGTTGTTCGGCGCAATTGTTCGCCAGTCGCCATCGTTGGCACAGGCACCAAAAGCGGCAATAGACAGACCGGCCACCAGTATCATTTTATGTATAATATTCATCAGCACTCGTCCTCAACAAACGCATCAGCCTCAATCTCGACCATCATATCAGGAGAGATCAGCCCCGCGACCTGCACCATGGTTGTGGTGGGTGGATTATCCTTGAAAACGGCGGCATGAGCCCTGCCCATCGCTTCCCAGCGGGTAATATCGGTCACATAAAGCCGGGTGCGTACCACATGCTCAAAGCCTGCGCCCAGTTCGGCCAGTGCTTTTTCAATCAGGGTCAGGCAACAGGCCGTTTGCGCATAGGGGTCCCCCGGCGCATAGGTGGCACCATCATCTGTAATCGGTGCCGTTCCCGTGACCCAGATATGAGGTCCTTTTTTCAGGGCACGGCAATAGCCAACCTGTTTTTCCCAGGGCGCGTTTGAAAAGACGCGGCGCGTATCACTCATCCTTCTTCCCCATTATTTCCAGCGCAGCTGCGCTCATCGCATCAACGGCAGTAATAATGGTAGGCTTTGCATCAGGGGCAAAAAACGGTGAATGCAAGGATGGCAGAGTTTCGCCTTTGGCCTTGGCTTTGGCGATGGTGTCGGGACTAACGGCACCTACCCAGAACATAAAGCCCGGAACTTTATCATCGGTGCGCCCGTATTGGGAAAAGTCCTCACCGCCCATCACCGCTGGCACCTCAAGAATGTTTTCCTCACCTAATTGCGCCGAGATAGCTTTTATAGAGCGCTTGACCAGGGCCGGGTCATTATAGGTAGAGGGGGTGTAGTTTTGCTCAATTGTGACGACTGGCAACAAATCCTCAGGTAAACCAAAGGCGCGGGCCTGATTTTTGGCAATGCGGGCAATACCACCCAGCAGGGTCTGGCGCACTTCATCCGAATAAGAACGCACCGTAAGCTTCAAATGCGCTCGATCCGATATGATATTGTGCTTAAAACCACCATGAAAAGAACCGACCGTCACTACCGCCGGTGCCTGCGGGGCCACTTCGCGTGAAACCAGGGTCTGCAGAGCGGTTACAATATAAGCGCCCAGAACCACCGGGTCTTTGGTGGCGTTTGGATAGGCACCATGCCCGCCAATACCCTTGATTTCAATATCCACGCTGTCAACATTGGCCAGCGCATAACCCGAAGTATAGCCAATTGTGCCAGAAGGCAAAAAGGAATTAACATGCAAGGCCAGATTGTAATCCGGTTTGGGAAATTGTGAATACAAACCGTCTTTGAGCATGGCGCTGGCACCAAGGCCGACCTCTTCTGCAGGCTGACCAATCAGGACCAGCGTACCTGACCAATTGTCCTTCATCGCAACGAGCTGACGTGCGGTTCCCACCAATGCCGTCATATGCACATCATGGCCGCAGGCGTGCATGATGGGCAGGTTTTTATCACCAAGGTAATTGGCACCTGTTGCCGTCGAGGCATAGGTCTTGCCGGTAAGCTCTTTAACCGGCAGCGCATCAAGATCCGTGCGAATCATCAGGGTTGGCCCATCACCATTACGCATCACCGCGACCAGGCCAGTGCCGCCTATGCCAGTAGTAACATCAAAGCCCAGCGATTTTAACTCACTGGCGATTCGCTTGGCTGTTTGGGTTTCTTCAAAACTTAATTCCGGGTTCTGATGTAAATGTGTATAGAGAGTTTGCAGATGTGGAAAATCTTTTTCAATCGCTGCCTTTAACGGGGTTTTGGCCAGCACCATCCCCGTGCTGGCCAATAAAGCCAAACTCCCCAGTGCCAATACCATTCCTGTTTTTTTCATTTTTCCCTCCCAAGATTCTATACAAGTGTAATGGTAAAAACCCGTGCCGGGAAAGAATTTTCTGGACTTGCCACGTTTATTTCAATTTACAGTTAGCCAGAAGCTACGGTCAGGCTATTGAAAAAAACTCTTTTATGCCCTTGGCCATTAAATGAATTTTTGGGTGAGCAGGTAATAGAATAAGATGTTAATTGATATAATCGCCGGTGCCCGTCCTAATTTTGTAAAAATTGCCACGCTGATCCATGCACTGGAAAAGCATTTGGATGAGGGGGGCCCGTTGCGTTATCGCATAATTCATACAGGCCAACATTATGATGCCCGAATGTCTGGTGATTTTTTTACACAATTAGGCATACCAGCTCCACACGTAAATTTACAGGTTGGTTCAGGCACTCAGGCGGAACAAACCGGTGCGATCATGCTTGGATATGAGAAACTCCTTGCACCATCCCCAAGCCGTCTTTGCCTTGTGGTAGGCGATGTGAACTCAACGATGGCCTGTGCCATAACTGCACAAAAAATGAATATCAAAGTTGCACATATTGAGGCTGGAATACGCTCTAATGACTGGAGTATGCCAGAAGAAATTAATCGCATGGTGACAGATTCTGTAACCAACTGGTTCTTTACAACCAGCAGAAATGCAAGTGATAATCTTCTGCGCTCCGGTATCGAAAAAAACCGAATATTTCTTGTCGGCAACACCATGATCGACACATTACTAAAAAATATGCCTTGCTTAAAAAGACCCGTTTTTTGGGAGCAACTAAATTTACAAAATAAAGAATACTTCGTTGTTACGCTACACCGACCTGCAAATGTAGATGATCAGCACTCTCTTGCCGCACTACTCGATGCTATTGTCAAAAATACCAAAGGAATACCTGTGATTATGCCGGTTCATCCAAGAACAGCAAAAAACCTTGAAAATTTACATTCATTTGGAGATAATCTTCATTTTGTGGACCCCCAACCCTACCTTGAATTCAATTATCTTGTTAAACATGCCAAAGCTGTCATTACCGATTCAGGTGGTATTACTGAAGAAGCAACGGTAATGGGTGTTCCTTGCATGACTATGCGTGACAACACAGAGCGCCCTGAGACCATCGAGACAGGCACTAACGAATTGATTGGAACGGACCCCTCAGCACTGCGACCTTCACTGGAAAAACTGTTTGCTGGGGGATGGAAAAAGGGCAGCATCCCTGAATATTGGGACGGCAAAACCGGTGAACGTATTATTTTGAAACTGGAACAACTATTAATTGAAAAACATTAGAATTTTAGACATTGTTTTTGAATTTCCAGTCACCAGTAGGCGTTTAATATACACAAAACCATAGGAGTCACAGGATGGTAACGCCCCGCTCTAATCACATTACCACTCTTACTACACACCTGTCATGCGGTAAAATCCACAACACTTGCAATGATTTATGCAATATTGAGACTTCTTTGGGGCTGATATAGATAGTCTCTTGCTATTCGACCGAAAGCCCCTGAAAGCTCGAAATAGCGCGTGTTAATAATGCAGTGTTATTGTGCTTAACAACAAAACGTAACGCAAAGTCCCTGCCCTTCCATATGGCCATCATCTGGAATGACCTTAAAGTCTCACTCTGAAGTGAACGTGATAGTTGTGACCAATTAGAAAATAAAAAATCCAGCCTCCACAGCATAAATTGCTTATAACCAGCCGGTTCAACGACGAAAGAACGATCAAGATATAAAAGGGCTTGTTCAGTCAATTTACCATTATCTACAAATTCTATGTAGGCCAACCTTGCCCAGCTTTCGGCCCGCGCCGGGCTTCGTGTTAATGCTAATATTGTTAATTGCTTAGCCCGGCCCGGATTTTGGGGTTCCTTTAGCAATTCCACTTGTGCAGCCAGGTCATAAAGCTCGCCAGTCGGACCTGGTGGAGTCAATTGGGCCTTGATTTTTCTTACATACGCCAAGCGATCATGATCACTCATGTTAGTAAATTCGGCAATCGATAGCCTCGCTTTAGCGGCCCTCATCTCCTGTAGTGCAAATGGAATTGTCAATAAAACAGCAATAACGCTCAACACCATCAGTCCATAACGGATGATATTCTCCTTAGGTTGGAATATTTTTGCTTTAAGATTCACTATGTTTTCCAAACCGTTGCCTGATCCATTCATCATAACAATCAGATGTAATAAGGCAATAAATCATGAAGAGAAGGTTTTATTTCCCTGCGCCAAAGCGTTGGCCCCAAGCCTCTATATCCTCATCTGTAATTTTAGCAAAAAGGACATCTGGCGGACGAAATGGCAGTCCAACTGGCAAGGCATCCAGCAAAGCGGTGTCCCTGGCGTCTGGCCACTTGCGATTAGTCAGCGGCACACCCATGGCATCCAGCACTTTGGCAGCGGCGTCCGGGATAACCGGCTGAGCGATAATCGCAGAGATCACCACCATGTTAAGGGCCGTGCGCACTGACAAAGCGGCCGCATCCGCATCGATCTTAATGGTGGTCCAGGGGGCCGCTTCGGCCAAATATTCATTACCCATAGCCCAAATGGCGCGGGTTTCAGCCATGGCTTTTCGAAAATCCATGGCTTCAAAATGGCCGGTCAAGGCAGAAAGGCGGTGTGTCAGTTCCTCAGCCAGCTTGGCTTCCAATAAGCCAGCCTCCCCACCTTCTGGCACCTTACCTTGCATCTTGGCGGTGGCAAAGCGGGTGATCCGATTAACAAAATTACCAAACACATCGGCCAGGTCCTTGTTGACCGTTGATTGAAAATGCTCAAGCGTGAAGGCGGCATCAGCACTTTCTGGTGCATTAGCCATCAAATGCCAGCGCCACATATCCGAAGGCACCAATTCCAGTGCCTGATCCATAAAGATACCCCGTTTTTGCGAGGTGGAGAACTTGCCGTCATACCAGGTCACCCAGTTAAAGGCTTTGAGCTTGTCAACGGTTTTCCACGGCTCTTCCGATCCCAAAATGGTGATCGGAAAGCTAACCGTATGAAAGGCTACATTGTCCTTGCCCATGAATTGCACATAGGTAACGTCCGTAGCCCCCTTGTCGGTGCGCCACCAGCGCTCCCAGTCGCCCTCACCGGCCTTAGCGCGTTCTACCGTAGCGCCAATATATTCGATGGGTGCATCAAACCAGACGTAGAACACTTTGTTCTCAAAACCTGGCCGGGGTTTTCCATGACGCAATACCGGAATACCCCAGCCAAGGTCGCGGGTGATGGCGCGATCCTGCAATCCTTCATCCAGCCATTTTAACGCGATTGACCTGGCCAGCGGCGGCCAGTCTGTGGCGGTCTCAATCCATTCTCGCACCCGCCCCTGCATTTTGGATTGGCGCAGGAACAAGTGCCGGGTTTCGCGCACTTCAAGGTTTTTAGACCCCGAAATGGTGGAATACGGCTCGATCAAATCCACCGGGTCCAGCACCCGTCCGCAATCATCACACTGATCACCACGGGCTTTTTCATACCCGCAATGGGGGCAGGTTCCCTGCACATAACGGTCAGGTAAAAAGCGTTTATCATCAATAGAATAAACCTGCTCCGACACCCGTTCTTCAAGCAGGCCATTGTCTTCGAGCACATCGGCAAAATGCTGGGTCAGGTGGGCATTGGGCGCATTAGACGAACGTCCAAAATAGTCAAAAGACAAATCAAACCCTGCGCAAGCCTTGCGTTGCACTTCATACTGCTCATCACAATAGGCGCGCACGTCCTGCCCGGCATCAGCCGCCGCCAGTTCCGCCGGGGTGCCATGCTCATCGGTTGCACAAATATAGAGCACTTCTGCACCGCGCATTCGCCAGAAACGGGCATATAAATCGGCTGGCAGCATGGAACCCGCCAGGTTTCCCAAATGCTTGATTCCGTTAATATATGGCAAGGCCGAAGTTATGAGAATTCGCTGCATGGGTGTGCCTGACTAGTAAATTACCACATTATGGGTTAGCATTTGTGGTGGACGGTTCATTGAGCCATCCTGACTAATGGGAGGGTGAGGTGCTGACAAGGCTGATCACCACTAAATGGGGAGGAAATTAATGCCCAAGGTATTTGGATTAAACCTGATCGGCCTGGCGGCCACCAGCATCGCATTCTTTGCGTTGGGCTGGTTGTGGTATGGTATATTATTTATGGACAAATGGATAACCCTGATGGGTATTGATGCCAATGCCGGGGGTGAACCGGCCATGGGTTTGATGGCCCTTGGGTTTGTGAATACCCTGATTGCCTCCCTTGGTATCGGGCTTTTGCTGAAATGGCTGAACGTATCCAAATTGGTAACAGCCGTTAAATACGGCCTGATTGCCGGCGTTTGCTTTGCCCTGACCACCGAGGCGTATGGGCCCATCTATGGCGGCACACCGGTAGAGCTGTTTTATCTCAATGGCGCTTACCTGCTGGTTGGTTATGGCTTGATTGCTGCCATCTGGTCATTCTTTAGCGACTGAAAAGATACGCGGGGAGAGGCAAAAACTCTCCCCCGTCACGCTCAAGCGGCCCTGAGCAAACGTCCGGGCGTAGCTCCGGTTAGTTGATCATTTTCCAATATCGGTATGCCGGCCACGAGAGTTGCCAGATACCCTTGTGCTTCCTGCACGAGCCTTCGACCACCAGCGGGCAGGTCGTATATCATATGCGGCCGACGAACCTGTAAACGCTGCATATCAATGATATTAATGTCCGCGACCATGCCCGTAGTTAAACGGCCCCGATCCGTTAAGCCCATAAAGTCTGCCTGATCGGCGCTTACCATCTGGATGGCCCGTTCAATCGGTATTTGCGCCCCCGTGCCCTCTTTTCTGTCCCGCGTCCAGTGGGCAAGGAAAAAACTGGACCAGGCCGAATCCACGATGGTACCAACATGCGCGCCCCCGTCGCCAAGTCCAAGATGCGATGCCGGGTGGGTCATCATCTGGTAAACCGTATCCAGATTTCCATCATTATAGTTGAATATGGGAAAATAGATGATGGCCTCGCCATTGTCTTTTAGCATCTGATCATACAATTCTTCCAATACCGGAACACCGCGCGCTTCGGCCCGCGCATGGATGGAATCCTCTGGCGCAGGTTCATAATTTGGCGGATCACCAAGTGGAAACATCCTGGCCGATAAAAAGTCCAGATTATCAAGCACTTGGTCAATTTGCGGCGGTGCCGCCGGGTCCACATCTGATACCCGTATACGCCCTTCACTCAGAATTTTCTGGCGCAATTGCGGATCGCGTAAGGCTTTTAGTTTGTCCTCAAACGGCAGATTCATAATTTTGCGATAGCTTGGCTTGCCCACCAGAGCATTCAAGGTGGTGCGCAGGCCCTGCAACACCCCCACCCCGCGCGGGGCCACCTGCATGCGCATATCCAGCCCATGGGCGCGGGCATTCTCAACCCGCCCGGCAATGCGCTCCCATTGCTCAGGATACAAAAATCGCTGCATGGTCGATAAGGTCATTGGCCGCCCGGCAATGCGCGCCATGGATTCCAGAATATCAAACTCCGGGTCAAATCGCGCCTCTCCATCGTGCATATCAAAATCGGATACTGCAGAGAGTATGCGATAGGGCAGTCCCTGAAAGGCAGAGGCCAGGCCCTCCAACTCATGCCGCTCTGCAATTGATGCCGGGGTATCGTGGCCATCTGAAGTGCGGTGCGTATCGGTGCGCCCGGTTGAAAAACCAAAGGCACCGGCTTTTAGGGCCTCATGCACCAAGGCTTTCATCGCCTGCACATCCTCATCCGTAGCCACTTCACGGTTTTCGGCGCGATTGCCCATGACATAGAGCCTTACCGGGTCATGGGGTATCTGTGTTGCAACATTAAGTGTGTGCGCAATGGCCTCCAGACGGTCCAGATAATCACCAAAACTCTGCCAGCGCCAATCCAGCCCTTCATGCAGTGCCGTTCCTGGAATTTCCTCAACCCCTTCCATCAGACTGACCAGGCGATTCTGATCACCGGGCTGCAAGGGCGCAAAACCTACCCCGCAATTGCCCATCAACACACTGGTAATGCCATGCCAGGATGATGGAGCAAGATCCGAATCCCATATCGCCTGCCCGTCATAATGGGTGTGAACATCGATAATACCCGGCGTGACGATTGCGCCATCGGCATTGATCTCTCGCACCGCCGGGCCATCTACCTTGCCTATTTGCGTAATTTTGCCTTCTTTTATACCCACATCACCCGTAAATGATGCGCCGCCATTGCCATCCACAATGGTTCCACCGGTTATTTTCAAATCAAACATAACATCCCCCTGCCAGCCTCTGGACAGATCAATTTAAGGCTTTCCCTGCACGTAAAGGCAAGCGATAGCCGCCACTATCTGCATATTGTCGCACACATTCACATTTTTTCTGCCTTTTTCTGCAGTTTTTTGGTAAGGTAAATAATACAGTGATTTCAATATCATAATTATGCGAACATTACCAATATTATCGTATATTACGAATATTTCATTGTTTTACGATAATTTTCTCTTGATTGTTTATCGATATGCGTTTATTGATTATCGACATGGACGGGAACACATCCC
>JAJFFP010000042.1 GCA_021776595.1 Robiginitomaculum sp.
CCCTTGTTTATGAGGGAATTTAAGAACTTATCCCCACCCTGCCAAAATCACATATATTAAAGGTGTGCGCGCGGATTTTACCCTACCGACACGGCTCTTTGACAGTGTTAATCGCAATAAAACAAGGCGTGGCCACCCTTACAGCGGTCAACGGGGTTATGATCAGGACCATTTACATGACTTTATTTTATACTGGCCCATCAATTTGATGTTGTAAAAGGTGGTTTACCCTCGTGAAACCGGGCACCCAAACCGATATGGAGCCTGCCAATGCAACTTGAGAGTCGTATATTCTAGTGTATTTTGGCGCTTTAACCTGCTGTATTGATCCTGTTGAAGAGTATAAGACCCAGCCATGACCCAGATAGTTATTGCCGCCTTTTATAAATTTACCGCTCTTGGTGATTTTGAAGATCGCCGGGCACCGTTGTCTGAAATTGGTAAAGAAGCCGGTGTCCGTGGCACCATTTTACTGGCCCATGAAGGCATTAATGGCACCATTGCCGGCTCTCGTGCAGGCATTGACAAGGTGCTTTCACATCTTCAAGCCTTTCCCGGTTGCCATGATCTGCAATGGAAAGAATCTTTTGCCGACAAAAACCCGTTTTACCGACTAAAAGTGCGGTTAAAAAAAGAAATTGTTACCCTGGGCGTGACCAATATCGTGCCAGAAGACAGCCATCAGAACTATGTGCCGCCGGCAGAATGGAATGGCGTAATTTCTGACCCGAAAACCCTGGTGATTGATACACGGAACGATTATGAGGTTTCCATCGGCACTTTTGAAGGCGCCATCAACCCCGGCACCACCTCTTTTCGCGAGTTCCCGGACTGGTTTCGCCAATACCGGGCCAGGCATGACATCAAAAAAGTGGCTATGTTCTGCACCGGTGGCATACGGTGTGAAAAATCCACAGCGTTTTTGCGACACGAAGGAATTGAAGATGTCATGCACTTGCAGGGCGGTATTTTGAAATACCTGGAAACGGTTCCCGAAGAGCAAAGCCTTTGGCGCGGCGAGTGTTTTGTTTTTGACCACCGGGTGTCCGTTGGCCACAATCTTGCACCCGGCACCTATGATATGTGCCATGCCTGTCGCATGCCGATTACCGAGGCGGACAAAACCTCGGCGCATTACCTGCAAGGTGTATCTTGTCCGGCGTGTTTTCACCTGCATAGCGAGAAGAAAAAAAGAGCGCTCGCCGAACGCCAAAGGCAGATTGAACTGGCCAAAAAGCGCGGCCAAACTCATTTGGGTGCCATCCAGTCACAGAATCATTCGTGACCGCCAACAACCCCCTGCCCGTTCTTTATTCTTTTCGCCGGTGCCCCTATGCCATGCGGGCGCGCATGGCCATCGCCATCAGCAAAACCCCGGTGATGTTGCGTGAGGTGATATTGCGCGACAAGCCTGATGAATTACTGGCCATTAGCGATAAAGCCACCGTGCCGGTGCTTGTGTATCAATCTCAGGCCATTGAAGAAAGCCTGGATATTATGCGCTGGGCCCTGACAAGGCATGATCCGCAAAAATGGCTGGAAACGGCTGATGACCTTTTGATTGCACAAACCGATCGCGCGTTCAAATTCCATCTGGACCGCTATAAATACGCCAGCAGGTATGAGGGAGAAAACGCAATCGCGCATCGCCAAAAAGGGCTCATTTTTATAAAATACCTGAATGAACGGCTCTACGACCAACCTTATCTTGCTGGCCCCACACCGGGATTTGTGGATATTGCCATCTTCCCGTTTGTTCGCCAGTTTCGTAAAGTCGATGAAAACTGGTTTGAGGCTTTACCAATTATGAAAGTGCAGCAATGGTTAGCCGGTTTAACCGGGGACGCAGTGTTCACAAGCATCATGAAAAAATACCCGATCTGGAAAGACACCCGCATAGAGCAGCAATTTCCCGATTTCCAGGTGCTGGCATAGGCGCTTGTTCCCCGGTCCATCATTGGCTATGACTGCCGCTCTTGCACACCTGCCGATCCCGGTCTTCTTACGCGCCTGGTTGTTATCTGAATATGTCTGACCCGACCCGCACTTATCTGGATTTTGAACGCCCCATTGCCGAGCTTGAGAACAAGATCGAGGAATTGGTGCGTTTCAGCAATAGCGAAAACGGCATCAACACTGCCGACGAAGTGGAAAAGCTGCGTGGGAAATCGGCAAACCTGCTTAAAAGCACGTATGAAAATCTCAATGCCTGGCAAAAAGCACAAGTGGCGCGCCATCCGGCCAGACCTCAATTCAAGCATTTTCGGGAAGCCCTGATTGACAATTTCTCTGAGCTGCGCGGGGATCGTTGTTTTGGCGATGATCGGGCGCTGATTGGCGGCCTGGGCAAGTTCAGAGGCCGCGCCGTGATGGTTATCGGCCATGAAAAAGGTCATGACACCCAAACCCGGCTGGAGCATAATTTTGGTATGGCACGGCCAGAAGGCTACCGCAAAGCCGTGCGCCTTATGGATATGGCCGATCGATTTGGCCTGCCGGTGCTTAGCTTTGTAGATACAGCCGGGGCCTACCCCGGTGTCGGCGCAGAAGAACGTGGCCAGGCCGAGGCCATTGCCCGGTCCACGCAAAAATGCCTTGCTTTGGGTGTTCCCATGATCACGCTGATTACCGGCGAAGGCGGCTCCGGTGGCGCGGTAGCAATCGCTGCGGCCAATGCAGTCCTGATGATGGAACATGCCATCTATTCGGTGATTTCACCCGAAGGTTGCGCGTCCATTCTGTGGCGCGATTCGGCGCGGGCAAAAGATGCCGCCGCCGCCATGAAAATTACCGCGCAGGATTTGTTAGGCCTGAAAATAATTGATGGTATTGTTGATGAGCCGGTTGGCGGTGCCCACCGACATCACAGTACCTCCATCAACGCAGCCGCCGACCAGATTTCTGCCTTTTTGGCAAAATTTGAAAATCTGAACGCTGACCAACTTCGTGCGCAGCGTAAACAGCGTTTTCTGGAAATAGGCCGTTCCCTTATAGAAACCTGAAACGGCTAATTAACCAGGTTGTTTTTAATTCTGGGAGTGCTTCCTAAAGCAACTGGTTTGACCCAATAATTCGGGTTATTTTTCTTTATACTCCTTGCTATTTCAGTGGCTTGTTGTGCATTTTCCGTCAAGGCCAGACAGGTTGCGCCGGAACCGCAAAGACGGGCGAACCGCGTTTGCGGATATTCAGACAAGCGCCCAAGCAACCTTTTGATGTCGGGTTTCAGATCACACGCGGCAGCACTCAGTGCATTTTCGTATTTCTGTAATTGCAATAAGGCTTGTGACGTATATTGCGCGGAAAATAGCGGCATTTTCCCCAATACCTGCCCGGAACCCTGCGCATCAAAGCGGCGAAAAACCTCGGCGGTGGAAACGGCAAAGCCAGGATTAACCAGCAGCCCATAAAGGGTTGGCCATGATGTAATGTCCGACAATTTTTCGCCGCGGCCACACATAAAACGGGTCTTGCCCTGCACACAGACCGGCACATCAGCACCAAGGCTTTCACCCAGTTTTTCCATTTGAGCGGTATTCAGGCGACAATCCCACAAACGGTTCAAACCGCGTAAAGTGGCCGCTGCATCGGCGGAGCCACCACCAATACCAGAGGCCAGTGGCAATTCTTTTTGCAAGACAATGCGGGCACCGTTTTTTTGACCAACACGGTTTTGCAATGCCCTGGCAGCTCGCAAAACCAGATTGTCGGCCTCGTTTTTCAGAGCGTTTCCAAAGGGGCCTTTGATTTCAAGGCAAAGAAATTCTTCTGCCTCAAAGGTAAGATGATCGCCAATATCGGCAAAACTCACCAGACTTTGCAAAGGATGATAACCATCATCGGCTTTTGGTCCTGCAGCCAGGGTAAGGTTGACTTTAGCCGGAGCGAATTCGCAAATATTTTTCAAGGATTGGCGTTAGCGATTTCGGGTTGATCACGCAGGCCATGGACCAGTTTTTCTTCAACCTCTTGCAGGTCAATATCATCATCTGGTTTCAGGCTTAACGTGTGTTTCCATTGAAAACGCGCCTCAAGTCGCCTGCCGGCCTGCCAATACGCATCGGCCAGGTGATCAGAAATGGTTGCCTCGCCCGGTGCCATTTCAACGGCGCGTTCAAGATAGCGCACTGCCTGTTCATACTGGCCAAGGCGGTAATGTGCCCAACCAAGCGAATCGACGATATACCCCGCATCCGGGCGCAGGCTGAGCGCGCGCTCGATCAGCTCAAACCCTTCATCAAGGTTTTCTCCGGCATTAATATAGGTGTAACCCAGATAATTCAGAACATCGGGCTGGTCAGGATTTAATGCCAGCGACTTGCGAAAATCCTTTATGCTTTCCGGCCAGCGGCCAAGTCTTTCCAGCACGGTGCCACGGGCAAAATAGGTTTGCCAGTCCGCTTTGTCGCCAAGCTCGGTCATCAGGCGGTTATAAATCGGCAAGGCTTGTTCATATTGGCGTATTGAGCGCAGGACATCGGCATAGGCTCCCACCAGACGCTTGTCTTCGGGGTGCGCTTCGGCAAGCGTTCTGAATATCTTAACCGCTTCATCGCGTCGATCCATACGAAACAGAACCCGCGCCCGGTTTAGGTCTGCATCCGGTTTATAGGCTGATTTTTGTCCAATGGTGGCAAACATGGCCAGGGCATCTTCCGGGCGGCTTTGCACCTCCATCAGACGGCCAAGCAATTGTTTGGCCGCGTCCTGGCGCGGATTAATAAACCGGGCCATTTCCAGATAGACCAGCGCCTTGTCAAAATGCGCCTGTGCCCCCAACACCTGTGCCGTGCCAAAGAGCGCTTCTGCTGCGCCTTCACTGGCATTATTTACCAGTCTTTTTAGAGCCTTGCCTGATGTCTTGTTCGTCGTTTCCGTCTCCAGACGTGATAGAGCCAGGCGGGACAATGGTGCTTCAGTGAACACGGCAATGGCTTTTGTATAGGTGTTTCGCGCCTCAACGATCCGGCCCTGACGTTGTAGAAACGTTCCAAATGCATACGCGGCACGATCAGACAGCAAAATGGATTTCATGGCGGCCTTATAGGCAATTTCAGCATCCGTAGTCCGGCCAGACAGGTCCAGCAACATGGCTTTGTTTAACTGAACGATCCGGGCAAAAAGAGGGGCTTGGCCAGCCTCGTCAATTTGTTCCAGTGCCAGATCAATATCGCCAGCACCAAACGCGGCCCAGCCACGCAGCAATTGCCTGACCTCATGATTAAAGGGGCCATATTCGCCGGTCGCCAGCGTATCCAGCGCGCGATCATAGCGCCGATTACCAATATCAAAGGCAGCCACATCAAGCCGCATGAGGCGTTCTTCTGTCTCGGTTCCCAAAACCGGGCGGGCAAAACCGGCGCTTTGCGGTATATCGCCGGCAATCAAGGCGCTTAGAAACGCCTGCTGGCGCAACAGCTCATTCTCCGGTTCTTTATTCAGGGCCGCCGCGTAATATTTTGCCGCTGCATTGACATCATTCATGCCACTGGCAAAGCGGGCGGCCAGATAATTTCCGTAGGCGGATTCTGTGGTGCGTTCACCTTCAGAACGGACAAACCCATCGGTTGCGCAAGAGGCAATGACAAACAAAGTGCCCCCGATCAGAGGCAGGGCGACCCATTGACGTAATAATGTTTTCATATCGCCAGAATAAGCCAATCCTGATGTGGCGCAAGCCAAGGATACATCACATATTCGGGTAGTTCGGCCCTCCCCCGCCTTCCGGACAGGTCCAGGTGATATTTTGCATCGGGTCTTTGATATCACAGGTTTTACAGTGCACACAGTTTTGCGCATTGATCTGAAAACGCGGGTTTTTTCCCTTGTCATCGGTGATGAATTCATACACCCCGGCCGGGCAATACCGCTGGGAAGGACCGGCAAATCGCGGCAGGTTTACATCCACCGGTATTTTTGGGTCCGTCAGCAACAGATGGACGGGCTGGTTTTCTTCATGGTTGGTGGCAGAAAAAGATACGCTGGTTAGTTTGTCAAAAGTCAGCACCCCATCCGGTTTGGGATAATCTATGGGTTTGTGTTTACTGGCCGGTTCCGTGGATTGCGCATCGGTTTTTCCATGTTTCATCGTGCCAAAAAATGAAAACCCGCTGGTCAACGTATTAACCCATAAGTCCAGACCCGTCAGCGCTATGCCGCCAGCCCAGGTGCCAAACTTGCTCCATAACGGCTTGGCATTACGCACCAGCTTCAGCTCCCGGCGCACTGCGCTTTTCTGATACGCCTTGTCATAAGCCTCCAGCACATCGCTGCGGCGCCCGTTTTGCACGGCTTCAAAAGCCGCCTTTGCGGCCATCATGCCGGTGTGCATGGCGTTATGGCTGCCCTTGATGCGCGGCACATTCATAAAACCTGCCGCACAGCCGATCAGCGCACCGCCTGGAAATGTTAATTCCGGCACCGATTGAAAACCGCCCTCGGTCAGCGCCCGTGCGCCATATGCAATGCGCTTGCCTCCGGCAAAAATATCCCGCATGGCCGGATGGGTTTTTAAGCGTTGAAATTCATCATAGGGCGACAGATACGGGTTTTTATAATTCAGATGCACCACCATGCCCAGCGCCACGTAATTATCTTCAAAATGATACATGAACGAGCCGCCGCCGGTCTGGTTGTTCAGTGGCCAGCCAAAGGTATGTTGCACCAGCCCCGGCTGGAACATCTCATCACGCACCTGCCACAACTCTTTAATGCCCAGGCCGAATTTTTGTGGTTCGGCATTTTTATCCAGTGCAAAACGGGCAATGATCTCTTTGGAAAGTGAGCCGCGTGCTCCCTCGCCCAGCAAAATGTATTTGCCGTTCAGTTCCATACCCGGCTGGTAATCGGGCTTGTGCGAGCCATCGGCGGCCACCCCAAATATCCCGGCAACCACCCCGCGCACCGCACCATCTTCATGATAAAGCACTTCGGAAGCGGCCATACCGGGATAAACCTCGACGCCCATGGCCTCGGCTTGTTCAGCCAGCCAGCGACACAGATTAGCGAGCGAGACAATATAATTACCATGATTATGGATCAGCGGTGGCATGACAAAATTGGGCAAGGTCAAAGACCCCGCCGCGCCTAATACCATAAAGCGGTCTTTCTTTACCTCAGTCCTGACCGGTGCCCCGCGGCTTTGCCAGTCGGGGAAAAGGGCATTAAGGCCAGAAGGGTCAAGCACGGCACCGGAAAGGATATGCGCCCCCACTTCTGAGCCTTTTTCCAGCACCACCACCGAAACCTCTTTTCCGGCAATATTGGCCAGTTGTTTTATGTGAATGGCGGCGCTTAGACCCGCCGGTCCGGCACCAACGATCACCACATCAAAATCCATGGCTTCACGCGCTTCTGTCTGGTCAGTCATGCAGGTCCCTCTTCTAACGTGTTTTCCTCTCTTAACGGACCCGCGCTGTAAGGGCCAGAGGCATCCTTCGTGCATTTATGCAAATTATGGTCTAAACTTTGCCTGATGAGCAATGCTGCCAAACCGGATGATGAATTAAAGCGCGCCCATGATGCCTTGCATGGCTGGTGGGAAGCGGCCGGTGTTGATGTGCCTACCCCACAAAAAGCGCCAAAGCGCAACAAGGTGAAAAGCACTGCCAGTCCGGTTGCTCAGACACCAAAGGCTGCCCCAAAGGCAGCGTCAAAGCCCGCCGCACCGGTTGTAACGACACCGCCGGTTAATGCCCAAAAGACACGTGAATTGGCCGCCGGGGCAAAGACACTGGAAGCATTAAAAGAAGCGCTGGAAGGTTTTGATGCGGGGCCGGTAAAATCGGCAGCGCGTAACACCGTTTTTGCCCGTGGTAACGCCAAGGCATCACTGATGGTGATTGGCGAGGCACCAGGGCGCGAGGAGGATGAACAGGGCTTGCCCTTTGTTGGTCAGTCCGGGCAATTGCTGGACCGGATGCTGGGTGCCGCCGCCTTTAGCGAAGATGATTTTTACATTACCAATGCCTTTAACTGGCGCCCGCCACAAAACCGCAAACCTACACCAGACGAGCTGGCCATGACTCTGCCATTTCTGGAGCGCCATATCGCCCTGATAGATCCAAAAATTATCCTGCTGGTGGGGGCCAGCCCCATGCAGGCCGTGCTTGGCCTGAAATCCGGCATTACCCGTGCCCGTGGCCAGTGGCATGATTACACCATCAAAAATCCCGATGGCAGCGATAGCAAAAAGACTGTTCCCGCACTGCCCACCTTCCACCCGGCGTTTTTGTTGCGCGCCCCATTGGCCAAGCGCGATGTCTGGCACGACCTGCAAAGCGTGCGCGAGCGGTTGGGGGAGATTGACTTAAAGTAGCGTCAATGACACGTATTGCCTTGACATTTATGTGTCAATGACGCAATATATTACATGAAGATTGTTCGCACAACACCTTATACCAAAGCGATTGCCAAGATGAAAATTGGTTCGGATGAAATAGAAGCCTTTGAGGATGCTATTGCCACCAACCCCTTGGTGGGGAAGCTCATACCCGGACTTGGTGGTATGCGTAAATTTCGCTTTGCCTATGGAAGCAAAGGTAAGCGCGGTGGAGGGCGGACGATTTATTATTATGCAGCCAGGCCAGACACCGCTTTTATGGTTGCGGCCTATGCCAAAAGCAAAAAGACAGACCTGACCCCGGCAGAAAAAAAGGAAATTGCCAAGCTGGCAAAAGAGCTGGCCCGGCTTTCAAGAAAAAGCGGAGAGATATAATGACCACCTTAGCCAATGACCTTCGTGAAGGCCTGAAAGAGGCCATCGCCCATACCAAAGGGAATGTCACACTGCCAGTGCGCAGTGTTGAGCCCCTGCCGGCCGAGGCCATTATGCACATCCGTAAAAGCGTATCGAAAAACCGCAAGGATTTTGAACGCCGCTTTGGCATTCCCGCCGAAACCCTGCGCGGTTGGGAAAGCGGCCTGCGTGTTCCAGACCAGACCGCGCGGGTGTTTTTGCGGGTGATTGAGAAAACACCGGATGAGGTAGAGAAAGTCGTTATGGGTGGGTAGGAGGAATTATAACATGAAGATAGCTATATTAGGATGGGGCTCCCTTATTTGGGACAACCAACCAAAGTTTGAGAACTTTAACAAGCAAGTTAGCCGGTGGCAGAATAATGGGCCCAAGTTAAAGCTAGAATTTTCTCGAATATCCAGCTCAAGAGGAAATGCCCTTACACTTGTCATTGATGAAAATAACGGTGAACATTGCAAGGTGCAATACGCGATGAGCACGCGTCGGAATCCTGATGATGCCATTTGTGACTTGAGAAGTCGCGAAAGCACAATACTAAAGAGAATTGGCTATTATTTCACTGACGGCAGCAAAACGTGTGAGCCTGATGTGCCTAAAAGTATAAAAAGCTGGGCGGCGTTGAAGAAAATTGATGTGGTAATTTGGACTGGATTAGAGAGTAACTTTAAAAAAGAAAGCAAAGTTGAGTTTACCGTTGATGCTGCCATTGAACACCTCAAACAATTATCAAATGGAAGTGTGACTAATGCTGCTGAATATATCCGTAAGGCACCTGTATTCGTAAACACACCATTGCGTCGGAAATTACAGAATGAACAATGGTTTACGGATGTTTATTCGAGCGTTTAACATTATAAATTACACGAACGTAAGCCCAGTCGAGCAAGAAATATCTCCGTCATCCCGGCCCTCGCTTTCGCAAGGATAAACTGGCCGGGATCCAGATTGAGGCATCACTATGGATTGCGGCCTTCGCCGCAATGACGAAGCGTTTGTTGTAATGTCACTACTTTCCTAAACCACATTGGATGCAAAATTTGAAACACGATCTGCATTTTGAGTTCACCGCTGCACTTTGGCTGTATTCCGGCAAGGCGGCCTGGCATTTTGTTACTTTGCCCCTGGACGCCTCAGTGCAAATCAAATTCTTTACCAGCGCCAACAACACCGCATGGGGGTCAGTTCGCGTATCGGCGGGCATCGGACAAAGTCAATGGAACACCTCGCTGTTTCCCGACAAAAAATCCGGGTGTTACTTCCTGCCGATCAAGGCGGCGGTACGCAAAAATGAGAAACTGGACACCGGCGACACGGTGACGGTGCAGCTTGAAGCGGCGGTTTAGCCTTCCAGGTCAGAAAACGCACACAAATATAAGTTCATAAAAACAATGGAATAACCAGATTAGACAACTCGATAGGCGTAGTTTTTATGACAACATGTATATATTATTTGACATACAGTAAATTTTTCCTTACATATTGATCATGCAATTGATAAGGAATAAAAAATATGCCCCTCAAAATACTCACTCGTTTTTCCAACCGGGAGCAAAATATCATAGGCGCTATGGTGCTGGATGGGGCGGTGACGATATATTATTTCTCCCACGCCATGGCACTGTCCGGCGGTTCCAGTCTGACCAGTCCTGAGTTGGGCTGGATAGTTGGCAAAACCATCGGATTGGCCATTCTCATGGCCATAATTCTGCAAATCATCATCAATGGCAATAAAGACCCCGAAGCGGCGGACGAGCGTGATGGAAAGATAGAGGGCAAGGCCAATGCCATTGCTTATACAGTGCTGTTGCTTGGTGTGGTTACGGTCATGGGGGGCGTGCTTATGGGCAGTTGGCTGGAGGCTGCCATTTCACAGGGGCACTTTATCAACGCCCCGTTTTTTGTTTTTCACGCCCTGATTTTGGCGATAACCGCTTCAGACTTTTCCAAGCGTATTGCGCAATTGCTTTTCTATCGCCGGGGGTATTGAGATAGTGAAAAACAAACCCTGTAATATTCGCAATACCATCCGCACGTTACGCTTTCACGCGGGCGAGATGACGCAAGCCGAACTGGCGGCAAAAATCGGTGTGACCCGGCAAACCGTACTGGCCATCGAGGCGGCCAAATATCCGCCCTCGCTGGAGCTGGCCTTTCGTATTGCCGAAGTATTTAATGTGCCCCTTGGTGAGGTTTTCATACGTGATAAAAAGGCCAATGCAGATGAAATACCATCATAGACACTTCACTTTTCCGGCGTGTGTCCGGCAAGCCCGGCAGCATAAGCCATAATGTGAAACAGGGTATTTTCCTCGATTGCACCATGCACCAGCCAGGCCGATGGGCCATCGGCAAAAACCGGAACATCTTCGCCAGTGTGCATGGAAAAGCGCGAAGGGATAAGCGCTTGTTGCACATAATCATGATCCTCCGTGTCAACCTCTTTTGGGTCCGGGCGCGTCACCAGTATGGCATCATCAGCCTTTCTGTCGGCGCCAAGTGAGTATTTACCGGGCACAATTTTGCGAAAATCTTTGCTAGAGGCAAACATGGATCCCGGCCCGCTGGAATAGAGCAGCGTGGTATAGGCCTTGCCATCGGCGGCCTTCATCGGCTTGCCATCCAAAGATACGGTTAGGCCCAGTATCGGGTTATTGCGTTTGGGATAGCCATTAATGGTCAGGCCATGACTGTGATCAGCGGTAACAATGATCAGGGTTTCATCCGGGTTGGTCATCTCGCGGGCCATTTTTACCGCCGCATCAAAGGCCATGACATCTTCCAGAGCGCGCGCGGCATTGTTGGCGTGATTGGCCATGTCGATGCGCCCGCCTTCCACCATCAGCACAAACCCGTCCTCATCCTGGGAAAGCCGGGTAATGGCTGCACGGGTCATGTCAGACAGAGAGGGCTCACCGCCTTTATCACCAGGGCGATCCCCGTCGTATTGCATGTGTGAAGGTTCAAACAGGCCGAGCACTTTTTCTGATCCTGAAAAATCTGTCTGGGTAAACTGATCGCTATTCCATATCCATTGGTGCGCAGGCCTTGCCGCCCATTCTTCGGCAAGGTTGCGCCCGTCGCGGCGTTTGCCGTGCTTGCCTTCATATTCGGGGTCATCGATCTCTTTGGGCAAAAAGTTTTCCCGGCCACCGCCCATGGCAATCTCCAGTCCATCGCCCCTTGGCCATTCGACCAGTTGGCGGGCCAGATCAACACATCCGTCTTTGACTGCCTCTTTGCCCATAACGCTGTCCCGTTCCCAGCCACGATTGGCAACATGGCCATAAACTCCGGCTGGTGTTGCATGGGTAATACGCGCCGTTGTCACCACGCCGGTGGCGCGTCCGGCATCTTCGGCCAGCTCAAACAATGAGGTCAGCACATGGCCTTTTGAGGCGACGCAATTGTCATAGGGCACCGTTTGATCAACACCGATGGTGCGGATGCTGGATTTGGCACCAGTGGTCAGGGCGGTTACCGTTGAGGCCGAATCAGAAACTTGCGCATCATGGGCATAGGTGCGCGAAAAGGCGGTATAGGGCAGCTTTTCCATCTCCAGCACATAACTTTCCCCATCTTCGCCTTTGGCCTGACCGGTATAAATCCGCCCCGCCGTAACCGTCGATACGCCCATGCCATCACCAATCATCAAGATGATATTCTTGGCTCTGCCATGTTTGGCGCGCAGGTCCAGTGCCGCCTTCAATTGCGCATTGCCGTACTGATAATAAGAATCACCGGTTTGCACAGGCTTGGCGCTGGGTGGCGCTGGCATTACAGCCTCTTCGGCTTGCACCTTGTCCGCACGTTCCAGGAAACCCGGTTTGTCTATGCCCAGTGTGGCACAGGCGCTCAGGCCAAACATGGCAATGCTCAAAACGGGTAGGGATTTTATAATAGCGTGGGTCATAAGGTTTAATACAGTCTTTCAAAAACGGGGTTATCTATAAAAGACGAAAGAGGGTTAATATTAAGTTCTCATTTTAGTATGGCATTTTTGGGATCAACGCATATCCGAATGCGGTTATCTCCAAAAGGTAACTTGCCCAGCCGCTAAGCAGCGACTAGTCTCCCGAAAAATTTATCGCCGCCAAGAAAGGTCAGGGGAAAGCATGTTACATTCAATCATTTCGGGGCTAAACGCCATAGACAGTTTTATCTGGGGACCACCATTGGTTATCCTGTTGTTTGGCACCGGGCTGTATCTGACCATTGGCCTGCGATTCATGTCGATCCGCCGCTTGCCTTACGCAATCTCACTGCTGTTTGCAGGAAAAAAAGGGGGCGGCAAAGGTGAGGGTGAAATTTCGCCAATTGCAGCGCTCTTTACGGCGCTATCGGCCACCATCGGCACCGGTAATATCGCCGGGGTTGCCACCGCCATTACTCTTGGCGGACCGGGGGCCGTATTTTGGATGTGGATGACAGCGGTTGTTGGCATGGCCACCAAATATTCCGAAGCCCTGCTCGCAGTGCGCTTTCGTGAGGTGGATGAACGCGGGGTGCACGTCGGTGGACCGATGTATTATATTAAAAACGGTATGGGCAAGAACTGGATATGGCTGGCCTGGGCCTTTGCCATACTGACGGCCATAGCGGCCCCCGGCACCGGCAATCTGGTGCAGGCAAACGGGGTTTCGGCGCTGTTTGCGGATAATCTGCATATTGCCACCTGGCAGACCGGTCTGGCCATGGCAATTCTGGTGTTTCTGGTCATCATGGGCGGGGTTAAGTCCATCGCCAAAGTGGCCTCTTTTTTAGTGCCAATCATGGCGCTGTTCTATATTGGCGGCGCACTGATTGTGCTGGCCACCAACGCACCACTGGTGCCCGCAGCCTTTATGCAAATCATCCATGATGCCTTTAACCCCTCCGCTGCAGCGGGCGGGTTTATCGGCGCATCGGTGATGGTGGCCATGAGCCAGGGGGCCAATCGTGGTTCATTCTCCAATGAAGCCGGTCTTGGCTCAGCGGCGATTGCACACGCCGCAGCCAAAACCAACGATCCGGTACGTCAAGGCACCATCGCCATGCTCGGAACCTTTATTGATACGCTGGTGGTTTGCACCATGACGGCACTGGTTATCCTGACCGCCCCGGCCATTTTTGCCCCCGGCGGTGTGGTTGATGGCACCTTGCCGGTTTGGCAGTCCGGCATAGCATCCGCTGCATCTGTCACCGCCAAAGCCTTCGGCGCATCTATTCCAGGCGGCCAGTGGATCGTTACCATCGGGCTGGCGGTATTTGCCTTTACCACCATTTTGGGCTGGGCACTTTATGGTGAACGTTCCATGGAGTTCATGTTCGGTGTCAAAGTGATCCCTTACTACCGGGTAGCCTGGTGCATCATTGTTTATCTGGGGGCGGTCTATTCCAATGATCTGGCCTGGACACTGGCTTCCATCGGCAACGGTCTTATGGCAGCACCAAACCTGATTGCCCTCCTGGGACTATCTGGTGTTATTTTCGCCATGACCCGCAAGGACCAAAAAGCGCGTAAGGAAGGCAAAGGCCAGGCATCCGAACCGGCCGAATAACCAGGCCTAGGTCATCATGACCTAGCCTTCGATCACATTGGGGCGCGTGGCATTACCAATGCGCTCACCGCTATCGCTAATACCTTCGGGTGGATCGTTTTTACGCCGCCATGGCCCGCGAAAAGCAGGGTCCTGGCGGCGGCGGCGGTCTGGCCCGAAATAAGTGGACGTGCGAACAAACTGGCGTGGCTTGTCGATGCAGGATACCAGTTTTTTATACAGGTCCATGGGCGTGACCGGTTTGACCATGAATTCATTGGCCCCTGCCCGCAAAGATTCCATCACCGTTTTACGATCCCCGTGGGCGGTCACCATAATAATCTGGATATAAGGGTTTGGGCTGTCATCGGCATTGCGGATCAGTTGCACAAATTCGGTGCCGTCCAGATCACCAAGGTTCTGATCCACCAGAGCAATATCAATGTGGTTGTCTTTGATGATTTCAAAGGCGGTGGCAGCATCGCGGGCTTCGCGTATATCGCGCATGCCAAATCCGCGCATAATTTCGCGCAGGATGAGGGCCATATGAGAATTATCCTCTATGACCAGAATAGTTACTTTTTCAAGACTAGACATATAAATGCAACGCTTCCTTGCGGCCTTTTAGGCAGCCCTGAAAAAGCATTAGACCAATTTCCTTAACCGATGGTCACTAACCGATGGTCACTGTCTAAACATGTTTACTGGTTTTATTGCCCGGTCTTGCCCGGCCAATATAATCGGCGGGTGCTTGTTAGCCTTTGCCCGGCGTGGTGCTGATATTCAGGCAGAATATCTGCTGGTATTTCACCTGATGGCAATGGCGTCAGGTAATTACCGTATGACTGATCGTTTTGCACGGCAACCGACGCGCTTGCAGTGGCATGAGCTTCTGCACTGGCAGACGCCGCAACCGGGGCCTGGCGACCTTCTTCCAGTGCGTGAATTGTATCCAGCGATAAATAGCCGCCATGGGGTATGCCCACTTCTCGTTGATACTGGCGCACTGCATTCTCGGTGGGTAAATCCAGATGTCCATCCAGCGCACCTTGGTAATACCCAAGGCTTTTAAGTTGCGATTGCACACCAGTTATGGCTTCAGTCGTTGCATTGGTTTTGCACAAAACCCGCACCCATTCATAACGCTCTGGTGCCACCAGGGTCCGGTAGGCAATGCGTTTCATCCTTGGGGCTATCGCCACACTGTGGTGGCCCGCACGTTGCACCAGTCTTTGTCTGGCAATATTGGCATATTGCGCGGGCAATGCAATTTCCTGCACGCCACCTGGGTCGACCAGAACATGGCGGGTAATCGTCCGATAGATGGGGGGGGCCTGTATTGTTTGAACATTTTGCGGGCGAATTTGAATGCGTTTGGTAACCGTCCTGGTTTCTGGAGGTATTTCAACCAGACAATAGACCTCGCTGCCATTTTGCTTGGTGGCTTTGACCCCGGACCAGTCGGCCAGTGATTTACCCGGTTTCCAGGCGGTGCGGGCTGGCGCGACCTGCACCTCCTCACTAACCGTCCGATATTGCGCCTGTTCAACGGCAAGGCGCTCATACCCAGGGCGCACCATCACGCGCTCATGCACAGCTTTATAGATCGGCTGGCGTACTGCATAGCGCACACCGGCATCACGGATCAGAATTTGCTCATTTTGCGCGGCAAAGCGGGCATCGCTAACCTCAATGCGCTGACCACCTTCTTCGACCACCACGTTTTTGTATTGCGTTTTATATTGTGCAGGGATCATGATCCGCGCGAAGCATTCACCGGCACGGGCATTGGGCGGCGCGCTAAATGCTGAACTTTCTGATGCGTGCGCCGGTGCCGATGCAATGGCGCCAACACCCATGGCCGCTACCACACAAAAGGCCGTCGTTTGATTCAATGTCTTGCGAAAAGCCAAAACGGTCATATCCACACCTGAAATCCCACAAAAAGACGTGCCTGTGTCCACATGCGGCACAGGTTTCTCATTCCTATGCAAGAATGGTGCGCACATCACTAATTTGCCAAAGAACACCCTTAACCACCATTTTTCTTGAAAAATGCGTGTATTAACGGGTCAATGTGTTTCCATCCCTTATAGTCCCGCACATTTTTCGGTGCCGCTGTCCAGCTTTGATACAGGGCGCTTTGCTGTTCAGGGGCAAGGTCGCGTAACGGGTCAATACAGACACGTATGCAAAACAATATCGCGCCAGTTTGTGGCAGGCGCAATATGGTCTGGCGCTCGATGCGTAAATGTAAGACTTTCTTGGCATCTTGAAGGGGCGTTGCCGCCGCCAACGCACGCATGGGGGCGGCATCTGGCATATACCGCGCGGCACCGGCCTGCACCGTCCAGTTAAATCGCTCCAGCACCAAACCCGGTGCCACCCGGTCAAACATCAAATTGATTTTCCCCGCCAGTGCCGGATCGCCGCCCGGCACCGGCCCATGCAGCGCTGCCATAGAGCCGCCAAGCACATGTTTAAGTGAAAAGTGCGTTGGCGAGCAAAGACAGGCGGCGCTGAGCACCCAAACCCCTTCGCGTTTCTCCAGCACGCACAGATCATCCGAGACCAGCCTGAATGCCATGAGCAGAGGTAATTCATCACTTTGCTCGCTTGTCTTTCCAAGCACCGCGTAAATCATTTGCGCGGCCTCAAACTGGGCGTTTTCAGAGCCATCCATGGCACCAAAAACCTCTTCCCTTCTGGTGTCCAATAAATGTCTCTTATTGGCCAGAGCCATATCTTTTTCGGTATCGGGGATGAGCCAATGTTCTGGATCAATGCGGCGCAATCCTGGCTCAAATCGTGGCGAGCCCTGCATAAACGGTATAAACGGCGGGCGGCCTAAAGGCGCTGGCATAACCACCAACTGACCAACAGGCCGCTTGCTGCCCCCAATCCATCCGCCAGTAAATCAAGCCATGAAGCGGTTCTGCCAGTAATCAGCATGCCTTGTGCCATTTCAATCGCGCCTCCGATTATCACCAGTATAAAAAAAACGCGAATGAGCGCCGGCCAGTCTTTTAGCCACCAGCCAATCCCGGCAAGGCCGCCCAGCGCCAGATAGGCGATGAAATGCTCACCCTTGTCTGACCATGCCACAGGCATGGGGCTATAATAATTTGGCAACAGGGACAGGAAGGTCACCACCAGCAAAACGAACCAGAAGAGAATTTTTACCAGGCGATGATGGCGATTGAGCATTGAAGATATCATGCCCTTCAATAGCCTAATTTTTTTTACCAGAATAGGGGCAGAAGCTTGTAAACAGCTATAAGTCTGGAGCCTGAATCAAGAAATAATACCAGCCGCTTTTGCCCAACCACTATAGGTGCCGCCGCGCCGGGCTTTTAGCGCCTCTTCATCCGGGGCATCAAAAACCGGCTTTGGCGTAATGCCGGCGCCGTCCAGCACCCGGTTCATAAAATTAAACAAGGCACAAACCAGCACCGCATCATGCAAGGCTTCCTCGCTCCACCCGGCAGCAAAGACCGCATCAGCATCACTTTGTACTATTTTGGACGAGCTTTGGGTTAATTTTCTCACATAGTGCAATAGTGGCTTTAGCTTTTCATCAATCGGGGCCTGATCAATATCTTCCACCAGCGCATTGATGGTGGCCTCCGGCAGGCCATAGGCCATGGCCATGGTTTTGTGTGCCCCATAACAAAAATCACAGGCATTCAGGCCCGATACTAGGGCAGCAATTATCTCGCGCTCGGCAATGCTCAGCTGGCTGTCCTCATTGCGCAATACCGCATCATGAAACGCCATTAATGGTCCGGTGCCACGGGGAAATGCCAAAAACAGCTCTTCCAGATAAGCCGGGTCTTTCAGTGACGGGTAAAAGCTCAAATGATTACTCCTCAACAGGCCCGGTTACGGGTCATATCAAATGGCGCATTGCACGCCGGTGCCCCTTAAATTGCAATATCCATCGACGTTTTTCGCCAGATATTGCTGGTGCCCTTCCTCGGCTAAATAAAACGGCCCTGCGGGGACCACCAGAGTGGTAATCTCGCCAAGGCCATTGGCATGTAATTCATGCTGAAAACGGGTTTTGCTTTGCTTTGCAAGTTCCATCTGGGCCTGATCCACAGGGAAAAGTGCCGATCGGTATTGCGCGCCGATGTCATTGCCCTGGCGCATGCCCTGCGTCGGGTTATGGTTTTCCCAGAATTTTTGCAAGATCGCTTTGTAACTAATGATGGCCGGGTCATAGACCACACGCACCGCTTCGGCATGGCCGGTAAGCCCCTCGCACACCGTTGCATAGCTTGGAGCCTTATCATGACCACCGGTATAGCCCACCATCGTTACCCACACGCCGGGCAGTTCCCAAAACAGCCTTTCCGCACCCCAGAAACACCCCATGGCCACAATGGCTTCTTCATAACTATCTGGCCATGGTGGCAAAAGGGGGCGCTGGTTTACAAAATGCACCAAGGAATGCGCGCCAGCAGCCCCCATGTCATTCGTGGCTGCGCCATCATTCGCGGGGATGTTCTTCATGCTCATGATTCCACTTGCTCTTGGGTATGATGTCACTATCATTACCATGTGGCAATTACACAGTTGGATTAAAGGTATAACGCTGCATTCAGGCACACAAAGCACCTTGCAGAGCAAAAGCGCATGGCTATAGTGCGCCGCGCAGGTGAGGTGGCCGAGTGGTCGAAGGCGCACGCTTGGAAAGCGTGTAGGCGGTGTTCCCGTCTCGTGGGTTCGAATCCCACTCTCACCGCCATCTAACTCATTGTTATATATATTATATGCCTTGCCATTAGCCCGACATTGCGGGGGTTAGCGTGAACGGGGTATTCTGAGACGGCACTGTCAGAGGAAAACGGCTTGAGGTCAGGTTTTTGATTTTGTAACCTGCCAGGATGAAAAATCCATTCCATTTATTTCAAAACCTCACCCGAAATTATCCGGCTTTCTGTGATGATGTATGTCCGGTTCCCGTTATTGTTGAGAAACATCGAGGATCTGCTCCATGAGCGCGGCATCGACATCACTCATGAAACGGTTCGTTTCTGGTGGAACCGGCTCGGTCTGATGTTTGCCAGAGAAATCAGAAAGCATCGGGTCCAAAACCAGAATTACTCAAACTGGGCCTGGCATCTGGATGAGATGTTCGTAAAAATAAATGGTGAACTTCACTATTTGTGGCGTGCTGTCGATCACGAAGATGAAGTGCTGGAAGCGTACGTCACCAAACGGCGCAATCGCCAAGCCGCATTGAGGTTTTTGAAGAAAGCCATGCAACGATATGGCAAACCTAAAGCCGTTGTAACTGATCGCCTGAAATCATATAGGGCAGCAATGAAGGTCATTGGAAACGCTGATCGACAGGTTACGGAACAATGGCTCAATAATCGCGCTGAAAACTCCCACCTGCCCTTTCGTAGAAAGGAGCGGTCTATGGCAAAATTCCGAATCTTTGCAACGCTCCAAAAGTTTGTTTTAGTCCACTCATCCGTCCACAATCACTTCAACCACGACCGCCAACCAGCCTCAAGAACCACAATCAAGGAAAACCGGGCAGCGGCTCTGGCCGAATGGCAACAACACGCTGCATGAATTCCGCCCAGTCAGTAAATTTAGAGACCAATCGCTTTAGTCTGACAGCACCGACCAGAAACATCATACGGCCATGACGTGCGTTCCTTTTATGCTCTTAATAGGACTATATTCCTTATTTAGGGCTAAACACCTATGAAACCCGGCCTGCGCCCGTTACTGGATCAACCCTTCCCCGGCCCCCTGGGGCCCTATCACTGGCTCTATCTGGATATGAATTCCTACTTTGCCTCGGTCGAGCAGCAGGAACAAAGATTGCGGCCTGCATAAGGAATGGCAAAGCTGGATTATGGGAAAGGGACTAAATTTACCCAAAAGCCCAGAAAGGGCATTTATCGGATTTTGCAAAAAGTGGTATGAGAAAAATAGTCGCGCATAAACCGCTTTCAATAGATATTGAAATGATATACAGTTGATTTATATTCAATGCGATAACAAGGTCGTTTGTAGGCTAATATAATTTTAACAGTAGGGAACATAAAACGGGGCATGGTTTCGCTTATAAACGAAGCCCAGATCACCAATGAACGGCTTGAAGCTCTGGCCATTATCAATCTAGCATTTCCACGCGGTAAGGATAACAGCCAGACCGAAGAAATTATCAAAGAAGATTTTCCATCACTTCACATGCTCAATCCGCCGATTATGCAACGAAAAGCATGGTCAGACGCGGCAGGGCAGGGGCTTTGCCTACTCGATCCGCCAAAGAAAGACGTTAAGGCTATCGAGGAGTTTTTAGCGTTGTTGGCAGGATTGGGTTAAATCAAAACAATATCAAGGTGATATATAATGGCAGCACAAAGAAAACCAAAACAGCATGATAATGCTATACAACCAAATAAAGCGGAACAGTTCATTGCTAACGCAGGGGCAGCCAAGAGAGAGCCCAAGCCTGTAAAGGCCAAAAAAGTGCCTGTTGCGCTGCGCTTCAATGCTGAATTGCTGAAAGCAATAGATGGCATGGCCGCAAGGCGCGGCATGTCGCGCAATGCGATCATTTCGTATTGGTGTTCTAAGGGGGTGGAGAGTGAGTAAGGTAGAAATCCATGTTTAATGCACAAGTAGCGTTACAATCATCAAACTATTTAGATTGTGTTCAAAATTCATCTGAACAGCGCCTTCTAAATATTGATGAAAAAACAAGAACAAGCGTTCTTCCATGGCGGGGGCAATTTAGCCCTCAACTCGTGGAGTATTTAATAAAAAAGCACGCCATTACAGGCGGGCTAATTTTAGACCCTTTTGGTGGCAGCGGGACTGTATTATATGAAGCCGCTGCACAAGGGCATGATGCAATTGCCATAGACATAAACCCTGCCGCTATAGCGCTCGCTAAGGCATCTTCGATTTGTAACGTCCTCAAAAAAAATAGAATAATTGTTCTAAATGAAATTGAGCAATTATCATTATCATTAATGGCGGCAATAGATAAAAATAACGGTTCTTTGTGCACAGACTCTGCCGCAAAGATATTCCACTCTATGTCAGAGATATTATCAGAACCTAATGTCTCTCTTTCGTTGTTAATGTCTGTATTTGGAAACACAAAAGAAACAAATAGCAAAGCTGTTTCTCGTGCAAAGCAAACTTTGCGAAGGCTAATAATTGGGGCACCAGAGAGCTCGAATAAACTTAAGAGCCAAATCGGAGATGCGCGGCGTTTAGATATAAAAACCAACTCCATTGACTATCTGATTACGTCGCCGCCTTATATCAACGTTTTCAACTACCACCAAAATTATAGGCCAATAATACAAGCGCTTGGGTTTGTGCCTCTAACTTTCGCACGAGCTGAAATCGGGGCAAACAGGAAATTTAGAGCAAACCGCTACATCACTGTCGTGCAATATTGTATGGACATTGCCCTCTTTCTCACTGAAGCCGCACGTGTTCTCAAAGACAATAGTCCTTTGACTATCGTTCTAGGTCGAGAATCAAATGTGCGAGGGGTGGCTTTCAAAAATAGTGAGCTCGTAGCTGCTATAGCGAGTAAGGGGTTAGGCGGTATGATTACGGAATGGAATGAGCGCAATTTCCTTAACCGGTATGGGAAAACCATATATGAAGACGTAATTACCATCTACCCAAATAGAAAACCTGAGGAAACAGCTATCAAAATCGGGCGTTCTGTTGGCATAGAGGCGCTTAAAGATGCTCTTACACATGTGCCTATCAACAGGATAAAAGAAATAAATGACGCGATAGAAAAGGGCCATAAAATCCCGTGCTCAGATTACGTGTTGGAAGAAACTTATGACTAAAGTTTTATATCAAACCCCTCATGGGGATAAGTTAAAAGCCCTCTTGGACAACAATAAGCTTCCAGAAAGCGATAAACCACGGCTACACCTGCAAATAGAGAGATATACCCTTTGGGTTGAAGGAATGAATGGTCTTAAGGATTCAGGAAATAAACTTCTTAAAAAATTAATTGAAGCTCTCAACGCATACAAAAAATCCGTAGAGTTTGATTTGATTTTTTGTTCTGATAACGATTTTCTTTACCGTCAAAAGGGGCAATTAAAGCTAGACAATACAATTTTAGAAGAATTTTTACCAAGATTATATGACCCCCGATTGGTGCCCGGGCTTTCTCGACAGACCGGACTAGAGTGTGGCCCAAAAGCTAGTTTTGCTGGGCTTTCTTTTAATAGCCCGATCTTAGCTTTAGCCGCTGGAGGTGCAATCATAAAAAAGAAAGATCAAGACTTCTCAATTACACGAAAACACAATATTCGAATTTCTCGTTATGATGATAAAGAGGATATTTTTTCAAGCGATTTTCATGTTTCATATTTTGCAACAGAGATAAAAACCAATCTAGATAAAACCATGTTTCAAGAAGCCTCGGCAACAGCAGGTGAGCTTAAGAAAGCGACTTCTGGGTCTCGCTATATTTTACTTTGCGAATGGCTGGATATGAAACCAACTAGCTCAAAGTTAACAGCGATAGACGAAGTGATTATTTTAAGGCGAGCCAAGCGCATTGGTTCAGGAATACGTTCTAACTTTTCTACGGCTGAGGGAAGACAAAGGCATATGGATTGGTACAATGATTTTCTCAATCAGCATCCTTTAAATTTTGATAGCTTCCAACGTTTTATATTCCATTTAAATGAATGCTTTCCTGATGTAGAAGATGATGAGGAAGATATTATCATAGATCGTGGATTTTTCTAAAACATTGCAAAACCGATCCTTTTTGCAACGGTTTGTGTGGGTTAATAAATTCAATCGCTTGCATGTTACAAAACCTTGTTGCAAAATTATTGCGTTAAAATTGCCTTCACCCGCATCCCCCAAAGCGCCGAATTTGTTGAGTAGGCCCACTATCACCGCACGTGACCAGGGCCTGAACTCGCCACGTTCCAGCCATATTTGTGGGCACAAGCATGTCCGTGCGACGTTTTGTCCATGCGGGATTGATCCAGATCAAATAAACGTGATGACCATCCTTGTAAAATGACGTCAGTTTTCATTTTCACACAGGAATTATTGTTATGCGCACCTCCCTTTTTGCCAGCATTGCATC
>JAJFFP010000043.1 GCA_021776595.1 Robiginitomaculum sp.
CGCCGTCAAGCGCTGTGGCGCGATCCCGGTCATTCCAAGGCGCAAGACGACTGCCCAATGGCGACATCTGGATAAAGAACTCTATCAGGAACGCAATCTGATCGAGCGTTTCTTCGGTAAAATCAAACACTTCCGCCGTATCGCCACGCGCTACGACAAGCTCGCTAGAAATTATGCAGGCTTACTAAATCTCGTTGCCGCATTGAAATGGGCAAGATGAATGTCAACAGGACCTAGGGCGTTATCAATGGCTTTGGCAAAATCTGCAGGGGCAACACTCAGCATACCGGCGTTTGCCGTTTCAAAAAAAGCCAGAATATGTGCCTGTATTTCGCCAAGTGAAACCCGCCGAAGTGAGGCTTCCAGATCATAAATGATACGCGGCGGCGTTACGAAAAAATCACCGGTCAGCAAGACCTCCCGGATACGTTCATTGCTGGCGCCTTCCAGACGCACAAAGGCGTTAATGGTGCCCCCTGCGCTGATACAGGTGCCACATAACACATCGGTTTTTCTGGCCGGGTCATCAATCTCTTCAACAAAGTCATCAGTGCCGATTTCTTCATCATATAACGTGCTGGCACGGCGTTCTTCTACATCTCTCACTTTGCCCCATCTGGCGGTAATGCCAAGATGGCGGGTGAAGCCGTCAATCAGTGCACTCTCCAAACTTTGCATATCAGGGGTTTGATCAGCCAGAAGTGCACGTAAACATGTCACTCTATCGGCAGCACTATCCAGGCTTTTTCGCTCCAGTTTGGCCTTGGCAACATTAAGGGCAGAAAACATTTTTTCTTTGTTGAGATCGACCAGAACCGTGCCCTGATAGATCAAGGTATCCCCATCAAAAAATCCACCGGTGCCGGAAATTTTACGCCCTTCAACTTCAATATCATTGCGTGGACGAAAACGCGCCTCAATTCCCAGTGTCGAAAGCCCGGCGGCGGCCGCTTCGCAGATCATTTTGGCCGTATTGCCCAGATCACCAAGGTTAAGGGTGCTCCGCCGCATGACCAGCGCCCAGCCAAGTTGTCCCTCGTCCAGATAAATCGCACCACCGCCGGTAATGCGCCTCCCGATTTCAATACCTTGCATAAGACAGGCCTGTTTCTTGATTTCCTGTGACAAAGCCTGATGGCGACCCAGCAATGCCACCGGCTTAAAATGGATAAAACGAATGGTGTCGGGTATCTCACCGCACTGATGAGCGTCGATCATGGCCTGATCAAAAGCGATGTTTTTGCGTCCGGACCGTAAGCCGGTATCAATAACGCGAAAGAGGGGGTGGGCCACTGTGCACCTACGGTTTTGGCCCTCTCCTTCGACAAGCTCAGGATGAGAACGTATTATCGGGGTAGTCGTTTGTTTCTGCCCTCATCCAGAGCTTGTCGAAGGAGAGGGCAGGGCGTTCAATAATCTTCCAGATCATCACCTTCTTCGTAAGTTTCACCAGGCTTTTGCATGTCCAATTGCGAGCGAATGCGGCGTAAATCAACATCAACCGGTTGGAAGGGGTAAGAGGCAATGTCTGATGGCGGGCTGTCGCCATAGGGGCGGTCACAGGCCGAAATATCTTCGGCAAATTTACCGGGGCAGCCGGAGGTGCGAAAGGCGGTTCCGGCATCTATGATGCTATCAAGCTCAGCCTTGGGCAAACCAAAATCGATTACCCGGCCTTGATCGTCAAACTTCATTTTCTCCGCGCGCACGCCATAATAGTCAATGAGATATCGGGCCAGTTGCACCCGGCGCCATTGATCCCGTGGTGTGGCCGGCAAATGATCCATCAATGAGCCTTTTTCCGGGTAGAAGCAGAACATGTGACTATGCCCGCCAAGATCAACGAGTTGTTGCACGAGCTCCAGAATTTCAGATTCGGTCTCACCCATACCAACAATGATATGCGCACCAAATTTCTGCGGGCCAAAAATATCTCGCGCATCCATCAATATTTCCCAATACTTCTTCCAGCTATGGGGCGATTGCACACCTTTGCCACGGGTGCGGTCAAAAATTTCAGGTGTGGCAGCGTCCAGCGCTACGGTAAAAATATCAGAACCCATATCGCGCAAGGTTTGCACATCTTTGCGCTGCATGGTGGTGGGGTTTGACAATATGGAAATCGGGATGGCGTCCGGGTCCACATGATCCGTCCAGGTTTTCAAAATGCTAACCGTATCTTCATCCGAGCGTGGATGGGTAATCATGGAAATGCACATGCGGTGAAAAGGGCTGGCATCCGGGTCCTCGCCGACAATTTGGGCAATTTTGGCCATAGGCACACTTGGCCAGTCCACGCGTATGAAATTACGGTCCGCATAATCGCGGTCCGCCTCACGGTGCCGTGCCAGACCGCAATAGGCGCAATTGGCGCGGCAACCCTCTGGGTATGTGAGCAGGATATTCAGGCACCGTGTGCAGCCACAGCGGTGCATATTGCCCGGCATGATACCCAGCGTGATGGCAGCCGCAGTGGAGAGTTGAACATATTCCGGCGAGACCATATTGGGCGTCTGAATATTATTATTGGGAAGATACAACCCTTCCGGGCGCACATCAGCGGTCTTTACCCGGCCACCATTACGGGCTTCCTTTGATGGCAAAACCGGGGTGCGCGGTTGCATCACATCAAAGGGATTGAAATCCAGTCCGCCAGTAGGGTCAGCCGGGCTGGCATTTTCAGGTTTCAGACAGGTCATTGATCGCGACTCCTTAAAATCAGCAACATGTTATCATGCGGCCCAGTAATCAGAATAAGCTATCCAACTGGCCCGGAGCTGGTCCGGCGTTGGGGTGTTTTCATTGGCATAGGCGTTCACAAAGGCGCGGCGGCGTTTAAGCGCGCGTTTCAGGGAGGCCCCAAATAAATCTTCTAAACCTTGCGTGTAGTTTATCGGCGATTGTCTATCGCCCTGTAACCAGTCAATCGCGGCCTCACCAACCAGTTGGCCGGAAATGACGGCGGCATTGATCCCGGCCCCGGTGATCGGATTGGTAAGGCCCGCCGCATCACCGGCCAGCAATACCAGTGTTTTTCCCAGTATACCATAGGGTTTAATCATGCCGCCCGCCGGTATGGCACCGCCAGTGTGGCTGATAACTTGTTCACCAACACGGCCATCTCTGACAAGTTTTTGATGTAGTTTGGCCAACAATATCTTTAGATCAGCCTTTTTTTCTGCCACCACTCCAAGGCCAAGATTGGCGTATTTCCCTTTTGGAAACAGCCACCCATAACCACCGCAAATTTCGGCGCTAAGAAATATGTCAGTTGAGCTAAAAGGCCGGCACAAGGGCACACATATCTGTCGGGTTTCCAGTATTTCTGTATTGACCGAACCGATGGCTTTTCCGGCTATGGAGTGTGGGCCATCCCCGCCAATAATAACTTTGGGGGTTATGATCGTGCCATTGCCCAGACTAACGCGACCATCCGCACTAATATCCCGTATGCTCTGCCCATAACGGCATTGGGCACCAGCCTTGGCAGCCGCTTTGGCGAGGTTGGCATCAAAGGCGGCGCGGTCGATCATTTTTCCTGGAAAATCTGCCATAATGTCAGGCGGTGCATTTTCAATGCTGGTCAGCATTGAGGCTATGTTCTGCACGCTGTTGCTTGATAATTGATCTACTTCATTACCGATGAGCGCAGGCACAAATTCGGCACATTGTATCGGTGTGCCGGGTATTTTTTTACGATCAAGCGCCAGAACAGAGCATCCGGACTTTGCGGCTTCACGGGCTGCACAGGCCCCGGCCGGGCCAAGCCCGATCACCAATATGTCCGGGTTTCTGTTCATCAGGCGGCGCAAGTGGCGGAAACTTGCGCCGATTCGCTGCCGCCGATTTTAATAGCGCAGCAGGCATGTTCTTGGGTGTAGGGACGGCCAATGGCGTCCGATACGGCCAGGGCACCGTCAGCGGGAAAGGCTATGCCATCAAGGCCGGCCATTACCGCATAAGCATCGGTGATGCGCTTGTGCATGCCGGGCGGGCGGGCGCAACCAAGCAAGACCTGCCGGTCCGGCAGACGTTTGCGGGCTTCCAGGAATATGCGTCCCACATCAGAGGTTGAAGGCGTCTTGAAGGTGCCGGGCTTGGCATAAAACGGCATGATAACCACCAGCACCAAAGCATGGCAGTCATAACGGCTGACAATATCAAGGGCATTTTCCTCGCCCAGAATTTCCCCATAATGCAGACCAATAACGATATGCGGGGTGACTTTCAGTCTGGTTGAGGTCAACGTCGCCAGCGTCGCCTCAAAATCGGCAACCGGACGGTCGAGCTTATAGACCTGTTCTATGGTTTCCTGCGCCCCGATCACATCCATCATCGCCGAATCAACCCCTGCGGATTCCATTCGTTGCGCCGCGGCTTCATCAAGAAGTGCGGTATGGATTGCAATCTGTAGATGCGGGAAATCTCTTTTGAGCTTCTCCACTACCGGCAAATAACGTTCGTATTTGATTTCATTTCGTTTGTTTGAACCACCAGAGAGTAAAAACCCTTGCAGGTTTTGCAGGACAATCATATCGCGCACCTGCCGGTCCAGATGTTCGGGCTTAACGGCGGGGATCATAGGCTCCAGAATTTTTTTCTGGCAGTGATCGCAATTGAGCGCACAGCCACCGGCGGTAATAGAAAAAGCGGGAAAAGAATTTTTACCACATCCAGAAAGTTCAGATGATTCGTATTCCTTAAACGTAGGTGTGGAAAAGCGAATGGGTCGGGCCATAGACTGTGCTGCATTTTTCTCAAAAGTTCTGATTAAACCGGTATCCAGTTCTGCATCTTCCAGCGCTTCAATGTCCAATACGCTTTGCTGCCAGTTCATTTTCTGTCCTTTGCTTGGTGGTCAATATGCGATCTTTCTAATATATAGTCTGACAGCATGTTGGTATTATCGCAAGAGGTTTGCAATTTTCATGAAATATTTGTCCGTCATACAACATACTTCTGCAGAATATCTTGGCCTGATGGAGGACCATCTTGAAGGGCGAAAAATTCGTTTTAATTATGCGCGCCCGTTCACTGAAAAAGGCAAACCACCGAACATTAACACCATGGGAGACGGGCTGGTGCTGCTGGGCGGTGGGCCATGGGGCAGTGCAGGGGGGCGTGATGTGCCGACCCTGGCAGATGAAATCACCCTGACGCGGGCGGCCCTGATGACTGGCCTGCCAATACTGGCTTTTGGTTTGGGCGCGCAAATCCTGAGCATCGCCGCTGATGGTGGGGTAGAGTCAACGCCGCTGACATTTAAGGCTGGCTACGCACAGCGCACCGACGATACCGCCTTAAATGGCTACCTTCCCAAACGCTTTGCCCATGTGACTTATATGCGCGACCGTCCCTTGCCACCTGCCTATGCCAAAGTGTTGGCTGAGGATGAAGACGGGCATACGGCGATTTTTCAGATCGGTGAAAATGCACTCGGTTTTACCGGCCATCCGGGTTTCAAGCTGGCCATGGCCGAAGATCTGATTATGGAATTTGAAGAAGGGCCGGAAGACGATACCAAAGAGGCCTTTGCCAATCTGCGGGCCATGAAAACCGATATTGAAGATGCGCTGGTGCCGATCATGACCGGGGTGATTCAAATGACGGGCTGGATGCGGTAGAACAATACCAAAGGTGTCATGACCCGGCTTGTTCGGGTGATACAGAATCTTACAAATCGACTGTCACACCAAAAACATGTAAAATGACGCTTGCATTCATTAGCACATTCTAATATTCTGTTTTTCAACGAGGCAAAGTGCCGCAGGGGAGTAGCCCCCGGAGCACCGCCCGCAACAGATCGTGCAAATACGATCGCCGGAGGGAGAAACAGGCATGGCTGAAAAGCTGATGATTATTATGGCCAACACCGATCCACGCAATGGCGAGGAATTGGGTGCCCCGATATTTCAGGCTACCGTTGCGGCTGCTATGGAATATGAAGTGGAAGTGATTTGCACAGCGACTTCCGGACGCCTGATGAAAAAAGGTGAAGCCGAAAAAATGTTCGTCAAGGAAGGTTCACCCAAAAGCGTTTATTCATTTATCCAGGACGCCCATGAAGCCGGGGTTAAATTTTATTGCTGCTCGCCAAATCTCGACCTTTTTGATATGACTACAGATGATTTGATCCCGGAATGTGAGGGGATCGTCGGCGGGGCATACCTCATAGAAGAGGTTATGGAAGAAGATGTTAAAGTTCTGACCTACTAAAAGGACGATCCGATGTCTCATGCCGCCAGCACCCGCGTTCAGGAATTTATCGGCGACCCTTTTGAAAAGGAGTCGCCAGTATCGCAGGAAAAGCTGGAAGAGGTTTTTGGTGATATCCAATCGGATATGCGCTTTGACCATGAGTTAAATGGCTGTCTGAACTGTGGAATATGCACGGCTACCTGTCCGGCGGCCCATTATTACGATTTTAGCCCCCGCGAGATCGTCCAATTGTTATGGACGGAAAATCTGGATGGTATTTATGATGCCATGCAGGAAAAAATCTGGGCCTGTGCCCAGTGTTATACCTGTGCGGCCCGGTGCCCGTTTGGCAATTCGCCCGGCGGCCTGATTATGATTATGCGTGAAACGGCTATCAAGCATGGTATGGAAAGCGCCAAGAATGTGCTGCGCCCGTTCAGCCGCGTGATGCTAAAGCTGATTTCAACGGGAAATCAATTGTCTCCGGACATGATTAACCCCGAACACTTTGCCGACTGGGGACCGAACATTTCCAAGGTCGATGCACCGTTGAAGATTTTGCGTAAAGCCATTCCCATGGCAACCCTGAATACCACGGAAACCGCTTGGGAGGTTAATTTGAAAACCTCGGTAGAACTTTACACCATCTGGGAAGAAACCGGGGTTCTGGACCAGTTGGAGACCGTGGATGAAAACCTGTTCGATGTGATCTTGGACATTATGGATGAGAAGCGCGAAGACTGGGCAGACTGGCAGGAAGAACAGGATGATGACGACTGATTATCATGCGAATTTAGGAGAACACTATGGCCACCAAAGATAACAATGAAGGCGAACGCTTTACCGGACATGGCTCGGAATGGCGAGACTCTGATCTAAGTCAGGAAGATGCCCTGGTCGCCACGGCCTGGATTGAGCAAAAAATCAACAAGCGTTCCATGCTGACCAATAAAGACCGGGTCCATGACATTCGAGACGTCATGTGGGAACTGGAAAAAGACGGTGAAATTGTGGTGCACCGCGTTACTGATGAGCACGAGCCGGTCATGGCTAAAACCCTTTATGGCTGGGACAAAAAAATTCCCACCAACCAGCTTTGGCACCATAAATCCTGCGGCCAATGTGGTAATATTCCAGGCTATCCTGCATCGCTTTTGTGGCTGATGAATATGATGGATATTCGCTACCTTGACGAAACCGATCAGACTTCCTGCACTGCCTGGAATTATCATGGTTCCGGTATTGGCAATATAGTCAGCCTGGCCGCGGTGTTTTTGCGCAATTTCCATCAGGCCTATGTGTCGGCAAAGGCCGAAGGCAAGCCAGAGGGCTATTATTACCCGTTGGTGCATTGCGGCACCTCGTTTGGTAATTATAAGGAGGTGCGCGAATATTTGCTGCTTTCTTCCGAACTTCGCGAGCAGGTCAAAAAAATCCTGGGCAAGCTGGATCGTTTGATAGACGGCAAATTGTTGATCCCTGAAGAAGTGGTGCATTATTCAGAGTGGACCCATGTGATGCGCCATCGCATTAAAGAACATCAGGTGATTGATTGTTCCAATGTGCGCGCCACTATTCATCCGGCCTGCCATGTTTATAAAATGGTGCCGCAGGATGTAGTTTATGATGATGATGTCTTAAACGGCGACCGGGTGGCGGTTTCCACCGGCGTTATAGAGGCCATGGGTGCACAGGTCATCGACTATTCAACTTGGTATGATTGTTGTGGATTTGGCTTTCGCCACATTATTTCCGAACGCGAATTCACCCGTTCATTTGCCATTGACCGCAAAATCAAGGTGGCTGTGGAAGAAGCCCATTCTGATGTCATGATTGGTCATGATACCGGCTGTATTACCACATTGGACAAGAATCAGTGGATCGGTCAGGCCGAGGGTAAAAATTACGATCTGCCGGTTTTGGCTGATGTGCAATTTGCAGCGCTGGTTTGCGGTGCGCACCCTTACAAAATAGTTCAATCGCACTGGCATGCCTCATCGACCGAAAAACTGTTTGACAAACTGGGCATAGACTGGCGTGAAAAAAAGGTAGAATTTGAAGGCTATCTGAAACAGATCGAAGAAGGTGGAAAACAGGAAAATCTGTATGATCCACGCCGGCGTATTACCGGTGGTCCTGGGTTTAAGAAACAAGAGCAAATCACATGAGCACAAAACCTGTATTGATTGTTGGCGGCGGCCCGGCCGGGCTGGCCGCTGCGCACTCACTGGCCAGTGTTGGCCAAAAATGTATTATTGTTGAGAAAAAAGACAGTCTTGGCGGCACACCCATTCATTCTGGCTATGCCAAGCTGGTGCCTTCTGGTGAGTGGGCCAAAGATGCCATTGGCGGCATGGTTGACCGGGTGACGGGCAATAAGCTGATTACCATAAAAACGGGCAACACAGTAAAAGAATTTACCGGCAAGCCGGGCAATTTCTCGGTGAAATACTCGGAAGGCAAAGGCAATAGTGTTTCAGCAGCGGTATTGTGCACGGGCTTTACTCATTTTGACAGCATCAATAAACCGGAATGGGGCTTTGGCACTTTTCCTGATGTAGTGACGACAACACAGGTGGAGCAAATGATTTCTTCGGGGCAGGGGGTGCGCCGCCCGTCCAACGGGGAAAAGCCCAAACGGGTTGCGATTTTACTGTGCGTTGGTTCCCGTGATCGCCAGATCGGTCGTGAATGGTGCTCGAAAATCTGCTGTTCCGTGTCGGCCAACCTGGCCATGGAAATTCGCGAAGAACTGCCAGACTGTCACGTCTATGTCTATTATATGGACATTCGAACCTATGGCCTTCTGGAAACCAAATATTACTGGAGAAGCCAGGAAGAATTCAAAGTCAAATATATCAAGGCCCGTATTGCCGAGGTTACGTCTGATGGTGACAAGGTGATCGTTAAAGGCGAGGATACGCTGGTGAAGCGCCCGATCACCATCCCCTTTGATATGGTGGTTCACGCCATCGGTATGGATCCCAATGTGGATAATATGCTGCTGTCTTCCATTTTTGACGTCAATCTGGAGCCAAACGGCTTTATTGATCGCCAAAACTCATATGGTGGCATGGGCGCCAGTTCCCGCGAGGGCGTATTTGTCGCCGGTTCAGCCACCGGGCCTGAAACCATTGATGATTCCATTGCCCAGGGACAGGCGGCCGCCTTTAGCGCGCTCGCCATAGCAAATTCTCAACTGGCCGCTGCGGAGTAATTGAACCCATGCTATCCTTTTTTAACATCTCAAAAAAGGATGCTGCGGCAGCAGCCAAAGAAGCGCGCCCGCAATTGGAAATCTCCGGCCCGGTTCTGCAACAAGCCCTGCGACAGGTGATCGTCGGGTGCGAGCCATTGGGCGGTATAGAGCGCTATGTCGCGGCACTGAATCTAAAATCCACCCTGTTTCAAGAAGCACTTCTCAATGATGCAATAGACGCCATGACAGCCGAAACCTTTAGCGGTCTTTGCGTATTCATGTCTACGGTGCGCCGCCGTATTGCGCCTTATCTTGATGGCGAAGCCTTTGTGGCTCTGAAAAACGCTGTGCAAACATTGTTGGACGATCGCAAAGGCACTGCCAGTATTGATGCTCGCCTTGCCGTCTTTTGCGCTGCATTCCCCCAGGATAAAAAACACCGCTGGGTGCGCGATCTGGGGGCGGAAATTCTGCACAATGTGGACCCGGAGCGCTATCCCCTGATGACCCGATGGATGTGGGATGTCAAAGCCAATACCGGTGTATTGCGTGAAATCTGGTTTGATGACCAGATCGATCACATATCCCTTGCGGTTCCTGATACTTATCTGACCTTCATTACCTTGCGTGAGGAACTCAGCCAGTATCTGACTGAAAATGGTATATTCCGCGACATATTGGGCTATATCGATCTATTATGTGCGCAAATTTATGCCGATTATATCTGTGCCCAAGGCGGTTCTTATTTACGCACAGATTTTTCCTCTCCCCAGGACCCGATGGAATACACGCGCAGGCTATTGGGCCTGGATGGGGTAAAAGCGCAAAGCAACAAAACCCGGCTTAAATCCATTGATGGCACCGCTTTTGTCCTTGATGATGCCGACCTTCTGCAACAAAACTGAGCACCTTTATGGCAATTCATGAAAAACATCTGATCCGTCCGGAAAACATTAAAACCCATGACAATCTGGTCATTGACGGGGTTGATGTTTCGGGACATTGGAGCACGTTTATCGAAACCCGCGTGGTGACGGATTATAACGAGCAATTACAGGATGAAATCGCAGCCTTGCCAGGCGGGGAATACATTCACCGGTGCTGGCAATGTGGCTCATGCACCAATTCCTGCACGGTTAATGCCATCAATCCAGACTTTAATCCACGCTACTGGATTTATTTGATCCGGGTAGGCATGGAGTCGGAGTTGTTACGCGATAAGGAAATTATCTGGCAATGCGTATCGTGCAATAAATGCACCTATGCCTGCCCGCGTGATGTGGTGCCCGAAGGGGTCATGAAAGCCACGGCCCATTGGCTGGAAATGAAGGGGCACACGGCGCCGTCCAACTCCACAATTTTCGACGAGGAATTCACCCGCCAGGTCGTGCAAACCGGAAAGATTGAAGATGGCCGGATTTTGATGAATTTCCTGAAAAACTCCAAACAGCCATTATTTCAGGACTGGTTGATCCAGATGGTCAAACAAATGCTCTGGCATTTGCCGATCAAATATCTGATGGGCATGGGTCTGGCCACCTTATTTCAGCCAAAAACCAAAAGCTGGGGCAAAGCCCGCGCCGCCATTGAAGAACATATTGCCGAGGAAAAGGCCGCCGAACGTGCGGCCCTTGGTCTTGATGCTGCCGAATAAGGGAAATTGTTATGCCGGACCGTAAAGAGAAATACAAAAAAGTTGCCTATTACCACGGCTGTGCGCTGGAAGGGACGGCGCAGCCCTATAACACATCCACTCGTGCGATTGCAAAAAAGCTGGATCTGGAACTTGTGGACATCAAGAACTGGAATTGTTGCGGGGCGATGGAAGTTAAAAACGTCGATCCGGAAATTCAGACCTACCTTTCTTCGCGCGTGATGTCCCTTGCCCATAACAATATGGGCCAGGATGTGGTGATGGCGCCATGTAACGGGTGTTACCACAACCTGAAAAAGGCTGAATACGATATTTCCCATAAGGAAAAGTCCCGCGAAGTGGTCGAGAAAATTTCGGCAAAGGCTGATCATCCAGCCTATGAAGCCGGTCAGGTGGAAACCATTCATGCGCTGGACTGGATCAAATATGGCTATGGTGAGGACGAACTGAAAGCCAAGATCAAAGGCGGTCTTAAAGGATTGAAAGTTGCCAACTATTACGGCTGTATGTATACGCGCCCGCGCCATATTTTTCCCGAAAAAGATCAGGGCGGTGATAGCGAGAGCACTTCAAAGCCACATTATATGGATGACCTGTTGGCCATTGCCGGTGCGGAAAATGTAGAATTTCCGCTCAAAACCGCCTGTTGTGGTGGTGCGCATACGTTGTCGGACTCGGATACCTCGACCAGACTGGTTCTGAATATATTACTGGCCGCTGAGGCGGCTGGCGCCGAGGTCATCGCCACAGAGTGCCCGACCTGTCATAGCGGACTGGAGATGCACCAGATACGGGCCCTGAAACGCATGTCAGCAGAAACCAATGTCAAAGTGGTTTATTTTACGCAATTACTGGGCTTGGCCCTCGGCCTAAGTCCACGTAAAGTCGGCATTCATGAAAATGTTTCCAATTCAATTCCGTTGTTAAAAGAAAAGAAAATCGCATGAGGAGTGTTGCTGACATAGGCAAGGCACTGGATTCTCCATTGCCAGAGGATGATCCGGTGGCAGCAGCGATATTTTTGTTAAATTCCGGAGAGGAAATACTCGAACACTGGTTGCTGGCCCATGACAAAACGCCATTAGATACCTTAAAAGAAGGGTTTCGTATTCTGGCTTTACACCGTCAGGGTGCCAAGGGAGATCCCAGTTTCAATGCCTGCCGTGAAACCACACGCGAACTGGTTTATCATTATAACCTGATCAAGTTGGACCCGGATCATGAAGATACGATAAAGCGACTGGCGATGATGCGGCTCATTTCCAATCACCTCTTTTTGTTTGTCAGCGGCAAAATGGAAGTTGCCGGATTAGGAGAGTTTTGTTGCTCTTCCAAACCGATACGGCTAAATTCTGCTTACCAATAAAATAATACAAGGAACCTTATCATGCCAGACGTTCGCGGTTGTCATTTTCCCGAAGACCTTCTTTATGATGTGGGCAACCACATTTGGGTAAAAGAAGAAGGTGACGGAAGAATAAAGCTGGGCATGACATCGGTGGCTACGGCCATGGCAGGGCAATTAGTGGCTTTTACACCCAAAAAAGTTGGCCGCAAAGTAAAGGCTGGTCGTTCCTGTGCCACTGTTGAATCTGGTAAATGGGTCGGGCCGGCCAAGTCTTTGGCAGGCGGCGAGGTGCTGGCCTCAAATGATGCGCTTGTGGCCAAACCTGATCTGGCCAATGAAGACCCATATGCCAACTGGATGGTGGAAATTCAGGCCGAGGACTGGGACAACATTAAAGGCAATTATGTTTCCGGTGCTGATGTCGCCGCGCCATATGAAGCAAAAATGGAAGCCGATGGCTTTGCCGGTTGCGAATAAATAAATTTGCGCTCATTTTGTGATCGCTGATTTCAACCTGACCAGTCTGTCCAACAATTCTGCGCCAATCGATTTATCTATGTGATAAACTTTGAACTGCTCGATATAGTGATCCAGATTGATTGCCGGATTTACGGCCTTCCACCGATTGAATGCCGTCATATTAGTTGCGGTTGATACCAAAGACGTAGGCCGAACCCGATTCGTTGCCTTTGTCGTCATTTCGAGTGGCCCCGATCAGTGCGGTATCGCCGAAGATCGCAACGCTCCAACCAAAGACATCATCAGCCGCGCCATCGGCAGCGGTAAGCTTGGCCTGATGGCTCCAGATATTACCGGAGCGGGTGAACACATAGGCTGAACCAGAATTGTCGCCCTTATTGTCTTGAAACATGGCGCCAATTAATGCGGTGTCACCGGCTAGGGCAACGCTGCGGCCAAACCTGTCGTCCGCTGCACCGTCATGGGCAGTGAGCTTGGCTTGCTGGTGCCAGGTTGTCCCGGTGCGGATGAATACGTAGGCCGAACCTGCATCTATGCCCATTACGTCGTCGTCGTCTCTGCGGGCCGAAATTAAGGCTGTGTCACCGGACAGGGCGACCCTAACGCCAAAGATATCAGTCTCTGCGCCATCCGCAGCGGTAAGTTTGGCCTGCTGGCTCCAACTGCTTCCAGAGCGGGTGTAGACATACACCGCGCCCGCATTAAGGGCTTTTTCATCATTCAGATCGGCTCCGACCACAATGGTGTCACCAGAAAGCGCGACGCTGATGCCGAACACGTCGCCCTGTGCGCCATCGGCGGCTGTAAGCTTGGCCTGCTGTTTCCAAACCATCCCGGACCACGTGAACACGTAGACCGAGCCAGAGTCATCGCCCTGGTCGCCATCATGCGGTGCCCCAATGACGAGGGTATCGCCGGAGAGCGCAATGCTCTGACCGAAGGCGTCGCCATGTGCGCCATCCGCAGCGGTAAGTTTGGCCTGCTGGTTCCAATCGCTCCCGGAGCGTGTGAAAACATAGGCAGATCCCGAATTATCGCCCTTATCGTCATCGCGCATGGCGCCAATTACAGCGGTATCGCCGAAAAGCGCAACATTGCCACCAAAGGTATCGTTCGCCGCTCCATCAAGGGCAGTGAGCTTGACCTGCTGGCGCCAGATATTACCGGAGCGGGTGAACACATAGGCCGAACCCGCATCAACACCCTTCACGTTGTCGTCTTTGAAGGCCCCAATCAGTGCGATATCGCCGAAGGTCGCCACACTGTAACCGAAGAAATCGCCCTGTGCACCATCATCGGTCAGAAGCTTTACCTCCGCGGAGGGCATCGCCACACAAGCCGACAAAACAACCAATAACAGCGGGCCTGCAAAAGCGGGTATGTAATGATTTCTATTCGAGGACAGACTAAAAAAGGTTTTCATGTTCCTGTCCTCGTATGAGAAATTGAAGGGCCCCTAGAAAACTGGACGGTCTACCAATATGTACCTGCACATAAATTCGGAGGCCAGTTATACCAAATAAAAGGTTCAAAGGTAGACACTTTCTTTCCAAACACCACGACGTGTGATGCCAATTTAGAGAATTACATTATACACCCAGCATGGCGTACGTTTGTCGGTCCCTAAATTCAACTCTCAGCTTACCCAATCAATCGTCATCGTGCTCGTACTCGTACTCGATGTCACCCAACTCATCATCAAAATCCTCATCAGTGTGGTCGCCCCAATTAACTGGTTCTGCGCTTTGTTTTGTCACACCTTTGCCAAACACCGAAATTATATCTATTGAATCTGGTAGATGAGTCTAAGGGGACCGAGATGGGTAAGCGTATTTGTGTGTTGGGCGGGGATGGATTTTGTGGGTGGCCAACGGCGCTGCATTTATCAAAAATGGGGCATGACGTTGTCATCGTCGATAATCTGTCCCGACGTAATATCGATAATGAGTTGGAGGTTGGCTCGTTAACACCTATTTCGCCCATGGGTGCCCGATTGACAGCATGGAAAGACATATCTGGCAAAGACATCACATATTATAATTTCAATATAGCCAAACATTATCATCGCTTATTGTCGTTGATCAGTGAATTCAAGCCGCACACCATTATTCATTTTGCCGAACAGCGCGCCGCGCCGTATTCAATGAAATCGTCCTACCACAAACGCTATACGGTCGACAACAATTTGAATGCCACCAACAATGTGTTGGCGGCCATGGTTGAGGCCGGTGCGCAGGATACGCACATTATCCATCTTGGCACTATGGGGGTTTATGGTTACGGCACAGCGGGGATGAAAATCCCTGAAGGCTATTTACAGGTTAAGGTCGAAACCGATGAGGGAGAACAGGTTACGCAGGAGATTCTTTATCCAGCCAATCCTGGCAGTATCTATCATCTGACCAAAACCCAGGACCAGTTGCTGTTTGCCTATTATAATAAAAATGATGGCATCAAGGTTACTGATCTGCATCAGGGCATAGTCTGGGGCACCCAGACACAGGAGACCCGGCTGGATGAACGACTGATCAACAGGTTTGATTATGATGGTGATTATGGAACCGTGCTAAACCGGTTTCTCATGCAGGCCGCCGTTGATTATCCTTTGACCGTGCATGGAACGGGTGGACAGACGCGCGCGTTTATCAACATTCAGGATACGGTTAAGTGTATTCATCTGGCAGTGCAAAACCCGCCGCAATCAGGGGAGCGTGTGCAGATCATGAACCAGATGACCGAGACGCACCGCGTGCGTGATCTGGCGCAGATGATCTCCGCCATGACCGGTGCAAAAATTGCTAATGTGGATAATCCACGAAATGAAGCGGCAGAAAACGAGCTACACGTTAAAAACGACCGTTTGCTGGGACTTGGGCTTGACCCGGTAACATTACAGGACGGATTATTGCAAGAAATAACCGAAATTGCGCGTAAATACGCGGATCGCTGTGATCTGGAGAAAATCCCTTGTGTCTCATATTGGACGAAATAGGGATGGGTCCACACTATTCCAATTTGATTTTTTACAAATACCCGGAACATGATATTAGATGGTAATCACAACGTGCTATTCGTTATAATATTTATGATAGCTCTTGTAATAGCTTCCATAGCCATAACCGTAGGTGTGCATGGCGGCCAAGTCGACCTGGGTTAGCACAATACCAGCCAATGGGGCATTGACCCGCACCAATGAGTCAATTGCAGACTTTGCCACTTCCCGTGGTGTCTTGCGCCACCTAACTAACAATACAACAAAGTCAACAATGGTTGCCAGAACACGGGTTTCGGCAACAGGTAATGTCGGGGCGGTATCAATAATTACAAACTCATAACTCTCCCGCAAGGCATCTAACAGTTTTCGCATGGCAGGACGGCCAAATATATCCAAAGTCAGATTATCGTTGCGCGGAGCGAGGGGTAATATATCAAGTCCCTTTTGCTTATCTGCCATTACTACATTGCTAAACGACTCTCTGCCTTCAATCAGGTCAACCAAACCAATTTTTGGATTAATATGAGTCGCTTCGGTTAGTGTTCTGCGCCGTATGTCAGCATCAATCACCAGTGTTTTTGCCCCCATCATGGCTGAAACGCGGGCAAGCGAAAGCGCCATTGAGGTTTTACCTTCACCTGGCAAGGCTGATGTGATTGCAATTATTTTAGAATTTCCGTCCCCATCACCTGCATATAATAAGGCGGCGCGCATGGTGCGCAGTGCTTCTGAAAAACTGGATAACGGTTTATCCATAACATAACTGGCAGGGTCAACAGCACCCTTATTACGCCGCACAATGGGTAAAGACGCCAGGCAAGGAACGCCAAGAATATATTCCACATCGCTCGAAGTATGAATCCCGCGATCAAGTGCCTCAGCAGCTAATACGGCCGCACCGCCGGACGCGGCTGCCAAGACCAAGCCCAATAAAAGCATTATGCGTTTATTGGGAAAACTGGGCACCATTGAGGGTGTGGCACGGGAGATAATACGGGCATCTGCTTCCAGTAGGGATTGCTGTTGACTGGTTTGTTTGAACCGATCAAGGAATGACTCGTACAAGGTTCTGTTTGCTGAGGCATCGCGTTCCAGTTCACGAAGACGTACCATTGCCGTGTTATTTGAAGTGAGTCTTTTCGTCAGGTTGTCTTTGTCTCTTTCCAGAGATGATAATCTCTGCCTGGCTACCGAAACTTCGCCGCGTAAACTCGAAACAATGCGTTGAATTTGCTGATTAATTTGATTTTCAACATCAGCCAGTTCGTTTTTTACTTTTAATATTTCGGGATGCCGGGCCCCATATCGGCTTTGCAACTCGCCTTGGCGACGCGTGATATCAGCTTGTCTCGATCGCAAATCTTTAATAACCGTTGAATCGAGAACAGCGGCAACATCACCGCCACTGCCAGATTTTAATTGTTGATCGACCGTATTTAAACGTGCCTGTTTTTCGGCAAGTTCGGCACGTAAAATAATGGCTGAACCTGTTAGTTCTGCGATTTGTTTTTCAGTTAAAGATGACCCTTCAGCATTTAACAAACCTTCCTGTGCCCGGTAGATTTCTACTGCGCGCTCGGAGGCTTGCACCTCTCTGCGAAGACTGGACAGGCGGTCTTCTAGCCACTCATTGGCGCGCTTCGTAGCGTCAAACTTGGATTCAAGTTGATCAACCATGTATTTTTCTGCGATAGTATTGGCAATCAAAGCAGCATTATGAGCATTGGTACTTTCGAATTGCAACATGATTACATAGGTCAAGCCTGATCGCCGGACAGATAACTTATTTAATAAAATTGAAACAGCCACATCTTTTGCATTATGCAGCTCGCCCTCAAAACTAGTGGTTGGGCTTTGTTTAGGTTTAGGCAATATGGCCTTTAGTGTATTGCTCAAATAAGTGCTGGCATTATGCCTCCACAAACTAAACCCAGAATACACTACTAAATCAGGATTAAACTCTGGATTGTCGATAAGGTGCAGTGCATCCACCACTTTTCCTGCAAGAGACCGGGATTTGATTATCTGCACCTCACTCAATACAACGCTAGTGTTCGGGGTGAGACCTGAGAGCACTTGATTTTGATCAATCACTTGCTCCTGCCTTGGATCAATAATGAGCTCTGTGCTGGCTTTATATCGAGGTGTTAACTGAAAAGTAATTGTGATAACCAACGCGATAGCAATGATTGCGACAGCAAAAAAAAGTGCAATTCGCCGACGGAAAACTATCAATAAGTGACGTAAATCAACTACGCCACTATCACGAGATTCCATCTGTTCACCAGACGATTGATAAGTGTCAGGGGCATTCATAACTAGGTTACCTGGACATAATTATTTGCATTACAGAATCAATGGAGCCTAGCTTGTGCCACAAAGAGTAGGTAATCCAAATCAGACATACCCAAGCAGCAAAGTTGCAAGTGAATTATTGGCCTTGATTAGCGTTGAAACTTGATACTAACACCAACTCGATTATCCACATAGTCAGATCCGGAAGCGGTGCCTCTGGAATTCTGGTCAGCATGCAGAAAATATGCGGTAAGCCCAATACCGCGACGCAATAAAACGGTGCCGCTTAACGTGCCACCAAAGCGTTCATCATTCCGGTTAATGCCTTTATATTTGTCATATCCATAAGTGCCTTCGGCACTGACAATAAAGTTACGCAAAAGCTCATGATCAATTTTTACATACGCTTTGCTGGAGAGAAAACCTGAGGCACCTTGTAGTCCGGAATCATCAACGGAGCGTGATATTCCGAAACTAACCGTGGTCAGTTGTGTGGGGAACCACTCAACATTACTGCGTACTGCAAAGCCATTAATATTAGGCAGGAACGGGCTTTGGAAACTCTGATGGAGATAACCGAAAGAAACTTCACCGCGTATCAGATTGGTCAAATCAAAGTTCGTGCCGACCAGGAATTGATAACCATCAGAATCGCGATCCAATGCCACAACAGGTGGCTGCAAATCATAGGAACGGTCATTATAACTGGCTTCTAAAAATACTGAAGTGTCGGGGCTAACAGCATATTCACCGCGCGTATTGAAATCCCACACCTGTCGGTCTCGGTCATCCTGTTCAGAAATGCCGCCGCCAATAATTTGACCATCTTTATAGTTGTAATCGCGTAATCCTGCGGATGCCTTGAGGCGAATTCTGTTTACTTCATGAGTGACATTACCGTAAAACGTGGCCAATTCATACTCAATCGGTTTGATGGTATTGATCGGCGAACTGGAACTTGACCTTGGTTCATTCAACCCTTGAAATTCACCACCAAAGCCAAACCCCATGCCGCGACCGGCATCTATAGTGGCATCAGCACCAAAACCATAATTAGTATAGCTTTCTGAACCGAGATCCAAATATTCGTTATGATCAACGTTGGCATTGAAACTAAGAGAATGTCTAGACCATTTTGATTGAATGATTGCTGAGGGGTTGGCCCTAAGAATAAAATCATCTTGCTGGTTGGTGCGTAAAGCAAAAATGTTGTCGTCATAGCGTAAGGCTGTAACCAGTTGCGGGCTAAGAATAAATCCACCCAGATCAATACCTGAAGTTTGATATTCCGGCTTTGGACGTTCCGTTACAGATACATTTCGGCTTCTGTCAAAAGCGCCGCCGGACTGTGCGATTGCACTGCCCGCAGCCATGCTGACCAACAATGTTGAACTCAGTAAATGCGAAAACCGCATAAGTCCCCTCCAATTGGAATGCTACTGCATACCACTAAAAACTAAACAGTGCCTGGTCGGCAAAAGTAAAATCGACCAGGATTGAGGCCGTTCGGATCAATTGCCGTAGTCGGAACCGCCGCCGCCGCCGCCTGATGATGGCGGCGCACCGCCGGTGGTTGTCCCAGTAGAGCCGCCGCTAGGCGCACCGCCGGTGGTTGTCCCGGTATTGTTAACCTGGGTTTGCACCGCCGTTGCCGCCGCCGCCACCGCAGGAGGAACGGTTGGCGAAGCCGCCACGATACCTAACGCAGCCGATGCCAAAGCGGGTGTGGCACCAGAGCTCTGTATAACAGCATTGATTACAGCCTGGATTTCTGCGGCCGTTGCATCCGCCGGAAGCGCCGCTACAGCCGCTTCAATCTGAGCCGCCAGTTGTTCGGCAGTCATTTCTTGCGCCATAACCGGTGTTGCCAGTGAAATCACGGCCCCAGCCGAAGCAAAGCCTGCAACGCTGGCTACAAGCGCAGTCCTCATCAGTTTTTTCATAAGCCCTTCTCCAAAGCCACAATTCTAAAACAAACCTGAAACTATCATAAAAAAAAAGAATGACAAGAGCAATATATACTTTATATTCTGTAGTAGAGCGGTATTCAATGTATTGTATGTGATTGTTTTGAAGGCCATTGGTGACAAACGCTTGTTCTGCATTGGTTTTGTGTCTCTTGGGGGTGGGTGGAAGTGTTCGGGAATGAGAAGTTCAAGAATGTGGCTCCAGATTTGACTGTAACACGTGTTCCTGTAAGCAACTTCTTGTTTCGCCTGAGGTATCAATTGCTTGGCGGTATATTTTTTGTTGTCATAACGCCTTTGTTGTTTCAGTTTTTATTGCAGGGTGAATTGTCCATAGATGCTGCCTTTTCTCTGCTTGGCATGAGAATCAATGTTTCCATCGCGGCGCTTGTCATATTACTGGCTGAGCTATTTGTGTTTAGGAAATTGACAATATATTCCAGCGTGCTGGGTAGTGCGTATATTATACCGGTTTTCCTTGCTATATATGCTTTAACGCTATTTTCGTTCATTTTATTGAGACTGGATTACGGTCGATTTGTTTTGGGTATGAGCTTTGTTGCAAGCATATTTTGGTTTTATATTCTTTATTATTTTACCGTGAAACAACGCCGCAATCATTTTTCACTTGTTCCGGTTGGGCGGGCACGCACATTGCTCTCTAATCCAGATGCCGACTGGGTGTTGCTTTGTGAACCTGTGACCAGGACAAAAGATTTTACATTAGGCTGTGATGCCGTCGTTGCAGACTTTAATGGGAAAATGGACAAAAAATGGCAAAGGTTCTTGGCGCAGTGTGCGCTAGAAGGTATGCCTGTCTTTGATTTTGGGCAGGTTCGTGAAGCGCTTACCGGAAAAGTTCGTATAGATCATATATCAGAAAACACACTGGGAACCCTGGTGCCGAATATATTTTATATGAAGCTGAAGGTGCTTGCCGACAGTTTAATGGCCTTAACGACCTTGTTTATTTTGGCACCGGTTTTGCTGATATGTGCGTTGCTTATTAAACTGGACAGCCCAGGCCCAGTCCTGTTCAGGCAAAAACGCATTGGATATCGGGGCAAACCGTTTGTTTGTTACAAATTCAGAACCATGGCGTCAGCCCCTGTACTGTAGAGAGTCTGAGTTCATCTCAAAGCCAGTTAGAAGCGGCAAAAACGAAAATGAATGATGAACGTATTACCAGGCTGGGGCGCCTTTTACGCCATTCCCGCATTGATGAACTGCCACAAATCATCAATATTCTTAAAGGCGAAATGAGCTGGATAGGCCCGCGCCCGGAAGCCAGTATATTGGCAGAATGGTATGAAGGCGAGCTGCCATTCTATAGCTATCGCCATGTGGTGCGGCCGGGCATTACCGGCTGGGCGCAGGTAAATCAGGGCCATGTTGTTGAAGTCGGTGATGTACACGAAAAACTTCAATACGACTTTTATTATATCAAAAATTTCTCACTTTGGTTTGATGTCAGCATTGTCTTGCTTACAGTTAAAACTATCCTGACGGGTTCCGGCGCAAAATAACAAAGGGGTTTTATATAAAACCCCTTTGTTTTCGTTATAGATAAAACACCTAAGTGGTAGTGCTCTTGCTAAAAGAAGCGTTCACCAATGCGAATGGTATCTCCTGGCCGCACTGGCGTTTCAGTGGTCAAGGTATAAGCTCTTTCTCCCACCTCACCGGCGCGCTTGATATAGACCTTTCGGGTATCTGCGCGATAGGTGAAACCCTCGGCTGTGGCCACGGCATTCATAACGGTAAGGCCATTAAGAAAGGGGTATTCACCAGGGGCCTTGACTTCGCCCAAAATATAAAACGGGCGAAAGTTCAGCACTTCGGCGCTCACACGTGGGTCGGTAAGGTAACCTTCTTTAAGTTTTTCAGCCAAGGCGCGTTGAAATTCACGAACTGTCTTACCCTGGGCGCTGACTTCGCCTACCAGAGGCAGGGAGACTTGACCGCTGCCGTCCACGACGAACTCGCCAGAAAGGTCTTCTTCCCCAAAAACAATAACGCGCAACTGGTCACCAGAACCCAATCTGTATTCTGCACCGGTGCGTAATTCACCAACGGAAGAGGCGGTATGGTTTGCCGCGCTTGGCGCGGGCCCTGTTGCACAGGATGCAAGCCCAATGGCGCAAATTATACCTGTTAAATAAGCTATGATCCGCATGTTTATGGCTTCTCTTCTGTTGAGGTGATTGCGAATTCGTATCAATGCCACGAGATGCCTTTTGGCGCAACCCACCCATATGGTTCAATAGGGCATGTTTTTCAGCTTGTTTTGGAGCCGGTTTGTAAAAAGAAGACCTGGTTTTCTTCCAGACGAACGGCGGTCAAAACACCGGTGATATAAGCCCCGGTATCCACACCGATTCTGCGATGATCCAGGTAAGGTTTTGGTTTTGGCGTATGCCCGTGCACTATTTTTTTTTCAAATCTGGAGTTATCTTCCATAAAGTCGGTGCGAATCCAGAGCAAATCATGTTCGTCCTGGGCTTCAATGGATTTACCGGGACGTAAACCCGCATGAACAAAGATATAATCTCCAATCGTCGCAGATAATTTTAATGTATTGAGAAAAGACAGATGCTTTTCGCCAAGTGCAGCACGAAAATCATCAGACACTTTTTGCCAAATATGATGGTCCTTGCGCGCTCTTGGTAAAAACACACCATATGAGGCCAGGGTCTCCGTGCCGCCATGGATCAGCCATTGCTCACCAAACTCCGGTTCATCCAAAAAATGCAACAGGGCTTCTTCATGATTGCCTTTGAGAAATATTACCTCAACCTTTACTCCATCCTCAGCCACGGATTGGGCCAGTAAAATCAGTGTGTCCAGAACCGATTTTGAGCCAATGCCGCGATCAACATAGTCGCCCAGAAAAATAATGCTGACGGTTTTCCCAGCACCGGTCTTTTCCAGATCTGCTTCAATCACCTCTAGCAGTTCGGTGAGCAGGTCATCGCGTCCATGCACATCACCAATGGCATAGACAATCTGCCCGCCCGGCACCGAAATTTCACGCTTTTCACGTTTAAACCATGAAAGAATCATCAAGGCACAACCTTCCTGGGGGGAATCCGGTTTCTGGTAAACTGGGCTATCAGCCCAGGAACAGCTTTACAGTCATGATCCAGCAAGGGCAATGAGCTTGGCAAGAATGCTAAACAATTAAGCCGCTTTTCTCGCCCGGCTGGTACGCAAAGTGAAAAATTATAAAGGATTGATGCAATGCCTTACAGGATAAGGTGGGGAATAAACATCTAAATCTTTAGATTGTTCAGTGAAAGGTCCGGGCCGCCACTGCACTGATGGCTTTGTTATTTGAACGTGGGTTATACATTCACTTCCAGCTTTCGATCAGGGTATCATAATCTATGGTGACGGGTGCTGGTTTCTCATTATCCAGTTTTAATTGCGGTGCCAGTGCGCCGTGCTTTTTGGCATAGTCGTTCCACCATTTCAGGTTATGCGGTTTGGCCAGTTTTGGACCGTTATCGCCTTGAATGTCGGAACGCTCGATGCGGTGCATGATTTTTTCCTGGGCGGCGCAAAGCGAATCCATTGCCTCCTGCACGGTTTTGGCCCCCGAAGATGCATCACCGATATTTTGCCACCACAATTGCGCCAATTTTGGGTAATCTGGCACATTGGTGCCGGTTGGAGTCCATTGCACACGGGCAGGGGAGCGGTAAAATTCGATCAGGCCGCCAAGTTCTGGTGCCCGTTTGGTAAAGCTCTGGTCTTCTATGGTGCTTTGCCGAATAAAGGTCAGGCCTACATGACTTTTTTTCACATCCACCGTTTTGGAGGTCACGAACTGGGCATAGAGCCAGGCCGCTTGGGCGCGTTTGGTTGGGGTTGATTTCAGCAAGGTCCACGAGCCGGCATCCTGATAACCCAGCTTCATGCCTTTTTGCCAATAAGCGCCATGGGGTGAAGGGGCCATGCGCCATTTGGGCATACCGTTCCCGTCTACAACCGGCAGGCCGGGTTTGACCATATCGGCGGTAAAGGCAGTGTACCAAAAAGCCTGCTGGGCGATAGCACCTTGCGCGGGGACAGGCCCGGCCTCGCCAAAGGTCATGCCTTGTGCAGCAGGGGGAGCATAATTTTTGAGCCAGTCTACATATTTGGAAACCGCATAGACAGATACCGGTCCATTGGTGTCGCCACCACGCGTAACGCAGGAGCCGATGGGGCGATCATTCTCATCAACCCGTATACCCCACTCATCAACCGGCTTGCCATTGGGCAAACCTTTGTCTCCATTGCCGGCCATAGACAACCAGGCGTCAGTAAAGCGCCAGCCCAATGACGGATCCTTTTTGCCATAATCCATATTGCCATAGACCTTGCGGCCCTCAATGGTCTTGCCAGTAAAGAATTCGGCAATGTCTTCATAGGCCGACCAATTGACCGGTACGCCCAGATCATAGCCATATTTTTCCTTAAACTCCGTCTTTAATTCGGGGTCAGTAAACCAGTCATAGCGAAACCAGTAGAGATTGGCGAATTGCTGGTCGGGAAGCTGGTAGAGTTTGTCATCTGGCGCGGTAGTAAAGGACTTGCCTATAAAATCATCTATATCCAGCATGGGATCGGTGACGGATTTGCCCTCACCGGCCATCCAGTCAGACAGGTTGCGGACATTGTTATAGCGCCAATGGGTACCAATCAGGTCAGAATCGTTGACATAAGCATCGAAAATGTTCTGGCCGGTCTGCATTTGTGTTTGAATTTTTTCAACAACATCCCCCTCGCCAATAATGTCGTGAATGACCTTTATGCCGGTAATAGCGCTAAACGCCGGGGCCAGCACTTTTGATTCGTAATTATGAGTGGTCAGGGTTTCGGAAACCACATGGATTTCCAAGCCCTGAAAAGGCTTGGCCGCATCCACATACCATTGCATCTGCTTTTCCTGTTCGGTGCGGTTAAGCGTTGAAAGCGAACCGATTTCCTTATTTAGAAAGACGCGGGCTGCTTTCATGTCAGCGCGAACAATGGTGGGCGCAAACAACAGGGTGGCGGCAAGTATGGAGGCAGGCAACAAGGTGGGTTTCATGGCGGGACTTTCTTACAAGGTTATCATTCAGGGTATCGTAGAGCGATCATCACTTCAAACCCAGCGAAAAACAGCCCCAGCATATATAAGGCAAACGATTAGCGCCCACCAAAGCGACGCAGCCACAAGACCCAACCAGGCCATGCAGATAAAAGCCGAGCCTAACAGGCTGATGAACAGGCGATCACCACGGGTGGTTTCAATGTGCAAAATGCCGATCCTTGGGGTCTCCGGGTAGCGCATGGCCAGCACCGTCATCAATACCAGTAACGCCCCGATAACCATGAAGAACGTTGCCGTGGGCAGTGTCCATGCCATCCATCCCATGCGAATATCTCCTAGACCCGGCCAAGGGCAAAACCCTTGGCGATGTAATGGCGTACAAAATAGATTACCAATGCCCCCGGCACGATGGTCAATACACCCGCAGCGGCCAATACCCCCCAGTCCATGCCAGCGGCGGAAACGGTGCGCGTCATGACTGCCGTAATGGGCTTGGCATCAATCGAGGTCAGGGTACGTGACAGCAGCAATTCCACCCAGGAAAACATGAAACAGAAAAAGGCGGTCACGCCAATGCCACTGGCAATGAGAGGCATAAAAATCCTGACAAAGAAACGGGGGAAGGAATAGCCATCAATATAGGCTGTTTCATCGATTTCCTTGGGCACACCGCGCATGAAGCCCTCTAATATCCATACTGCCAGAGGCACGTTGAACAAGGTATGGGCCAGCGCCACGGCGATGTGTGTGTCGAACAGGCCTATGGAGCTGTAAAGCTGGAAAAACGGCAAGGCAAAAACTGCAGGCGGGGCCATGCGGTTGCTCAGAAGCCAGAAAAATAAATGTTTGTCTCCCAAAAACCGGTACCGGCTGAAAGCATAAGCGGCTGGTAGTGCGACTATCAGTGATATAATAACGTTTTCAACAACGTATATCATGGAGTTAATGTATCCCATATACCAGGACGGGTCAGTCAAAATCGTACGATAGTTATCAAAAGTAAGGTTTTTAGGCCAAATCGAAAAGACGCTGATGATTTCGGAGTTCTGTTTCAGGCTCATGTTTATCAGCCAATAAATCGGCAAAAGTAAAAACAGGATGTAGGCAATCATAACCAATGCTCTGCCATTAAAGTTTTTAGATTTTAATTTATCAACCATGGAAGGTGTCCGCTTTTTCCATATTGGTCATCACCGTGTAAAACACCCAGGAAACCAGCATAACGACCAGAAAGTACATCAATGAAAAGGCCGCTGCCGGGCCAAGATCAAACTGGCCTAACGCCATTTTCACCAAATCAATGGACAGGAATGTGGTTGAATTTCCCGGTCCGCCGCCTGTGATTACAAAGGGTTCGGTATAAATCATGAAGCTGTCCATAAAACGGATCAGGATCGCGATCATCAACACCCCCTGCATTTTTGGAAGCTCAATAAAACGAAACACATCCAAACGGCTGGCCTGATCGATTTTAGCGGCTTGATAATAAGCCTGCGGGATGGATTGCAATCCGGCATAGCTCAACAGGGCGATCAGTGAAGTCCAGTGCCATACATCCATCACAACAAGCGTAGTCCATGCGGCCAGGGGATCGCGGGTATAGTTGTAGTCAATGCCCATTGCCGCCAGTGTATGGCCCAACAGGCCAATATCGACCCGGCTGAATATTTGCCAGATGGTGCCTACCACATTCCATGGAATAAGAAGGGGGAGTGCCATCAAGACCAGACAGACGGAGGCCCAGATGCCTTTTTTGGGCATATTAAGAGCGACAAAAACACCCAAAGGCACTTCAAGTGCAAGTATGATTGCAGAAAAGGCGATTTGCCGACCAAAGGCTGACCAAAGTCGTTCCGAGTGTAATAATTCGCTAAACCATTCCAGCCCTGCCCAGAAAAATTTGTTATTGCCAAACGTGTCCTGCACTGAATAATTGACCACCGTCATCAACGGAATTACCGCAGAGAAAGCGACCAGCAAAAACACTGGCAAAACCAGTAACCAGGCTCTTTGATTGACGGTTTTTTCCATTATCACATCGCGCCTTCTTGTCCGTGGCTTGGAGAAAAGCGCCAGCCATCAACAAAAACGCTGATTTTCCCCCGTTCGAAACCAAGGCTTGCCATACCAGTATTTATTGTAGTTTGATTACTTGCGATAAGGTTGAGGGTTTGCCCCATAGCTTGCGCCCGCACGATTTTATGACGTCCGACATCTTCCACCCGCAGGATTTGCGCAGGCAGACCGTTTGTAGCGTTCAGGCTGATATGCTCTGGCCGAATGCCAATTTGCACCTTTCCGGCAGGCGTGCCGTAGTGATGACCAAGCTTGATGAGGTTGCCGTCAAGATAAGCGCGGGAACCATCTACCGTCACATCAAGTACATTCATGCCAGGTGAGCCGATAAAATGGCCAACAAATGTATGCGCAGGGGCTTCAAACAAGGCTTCCGGTGTGCCGGTTTGCAGCACTCTGCCTTTGTCCATCACCACCACTTCATCGGCAAAACTCAATGCTTCTGTCTGATCGTGGGTTACGTAGATCATCGTGTGCCCAAGCTCGTTATGCAGGGATTTGAGCTGGATACGCAATTCCAATTTCATGGCCGGATCAATGACTGTCAGGGGTTCATCAAACAAAATCGCATTGACATCTTCGCGGACAAGACCCCGGCCCAGCGAAATCTTCTGCTTGGCGTCAGCGCTGAGCGCGCGTGCTTTGCAGTCCAGCGTTTCTTCCAGACCTAGCATGACGGCAATTATATCTACCCTGCGGCTAATGCCAGCCTTGTCCATGCCACGGTTGCGCAATGCGAAAGCCAGGTTTTCGCGCACCGTCATGGTGTCATAAACTACTGGAAACTGGAAAACCTGGGCAATATTTCGCTGTGCTGTTGGTATTGAGGTGACGTCGTCATCATCAAAAAAAACCCGCCCCTGGGACGGCGTTATCAAGCCTGAAATAATATTGAGTAATGTGGTTTTGCCGCACCCCGATGGGCCAAGCAAAGCATAGGCCTTGCCATCTTCCCAGACATGACTGGTTTGCTTCAGGGCATAGTCATCTTCACTTGCCGGGTTTGGATGATAGGCATGGGCCAGATTTGAAAGGGTGATCTTTGCCATTCTCATGCGGCCCTGGGTTGTGCGCACAGGTCCCCTTGCGCATCGAACAAATAGAAATGCGACGGGTCGACATAAAGGTTCAACTCTTCTTGTTGTGTGTAGGGATGAACGCCTTCTAAAAGGCTGGTCCAGTGCTGATCTCCAAAGCGCAAATGCAACAAGGTGTCCGCGCCGGTTATTTCGCAAATATCAACCCGGCATTTAAATGCCAAACGTGCTTCTTTATTACTTTTCAGTTGCAGATGATGGGAGCGAAACCCCAGTGTGTATTGCCCGTTAGGTGTGGGACTTAAACAGGGTATCTGCTGGTCGCCGGCAAATTGCAAACAGGCCCCCGCTTTGGTAACGGGCAGAGTATTCAGTGGGGGATTGGAGAATATGCGCGCAGTTGTTATGTTCAATGGTTGCCGATAAACTGCGTGGGTTGGTCCAAATTGCGTTATTTTTCCCTCCCACAGCGTAGCCGTGTTGCCACCCAGCAATAAAGCCTCTTCAGCTTCCGTGGTGGCATAGACAAAAATGGAACCCGAAGCCTCAAAAATTTTAGGAATTTCAGCACGTAATTCCTCACGTAATTTATAATCCAGATTGGCAAGGGGTTCATCCAGCAAAACCAGCCCAGCGCCTTTGACCAGAGCACGGGCCAGTGCGCACCGTTGTTGCTGGCCACCCGAAAGGCTTAGAGGTTTGGCATCCAATTGTGCAGTCAGCTTTAACATTTCTGCGGTTTCACGCACCGCGTGGTCAATTTCAGATTTTGATTTACCCTGCAAACGCAAAGGTGAGGCGATGTTTTCATAGACGCTGAAAGCCGGATAATTGATGAATTGCTGATAGACCATGGCAATATTACGTTTCTGAACGCGCACCCCGGTTACATCTTTGCCCTGCCAGAGCACTTTTCCTGTTGTTGGCTTGTCCAGCCCGGCCATCAACCGCATGAGCGAGGTTTTACCCGCCAAAGTGGCTCCCAACAACACGTTCATAGTGCCGCGTTCAAACGCAAGATCGGTCTTGTGAAATTGTGTTATGCCCGCAATCTTTTTGCTGACGCCGATTAGTTCCAGCATTACCGATACCATCCGGGTAGTGACCAGTGCAGGCCGCCTTTACTGGTGCATACCGTTTTGGATAAAGTTCTGCTCATTTTTATGTCATGTAAGGCGATAGGGAAATTTGCAAGAAAATAATTTATTCTTGTCGCTAGATCAAAGAGGTATAGAGAAAACCATCAAGTTTGGAGTCGGCATAGCTAAGGGTTGGCTATGTGATTAGCCTGCTCTTGCCACAACCTGAGCGGCGCGGCATCCAAAACTCGTTTTTTGAATAAAACCTGCCCGCACTCATTCAGCCTAAATGGCCAATTATGCGGCTGCCATCGTTATCTGGTGGCAGAAACTTTACCCTTGATGTGGAACGAGCTACGCCGCTACACTCCCTTATAAGGGAAACATCAGGGGCACATCATGAAAACCAGTATCAAAGCACTTCTCATCGTTACCGTATGTATGCCAATGGCTGCATGGGCGCAGGATAAACCTGTTGAAGCGGTCACGGTCATCAAGGCGGCCCACATGATTGACACCATTGCCGGCAAGCGCCGTGATAATGTCATGGTAGTGGTGCGTGGGACCCGTATTGAAAAAGTGGGCAAGCAAAGTGATGCCCTCCCGGAAAATGCCCATGTCATTGATCTGGGCGACAAAACGATCATGCCGGGGCTGGTGGATAGTCATACCCATATGACCGGGGCGCCGTTCCATGGTTATGAAGCCTTAAAAGTTTCCATTCCCCGTTCCGCGCTATATGGGGCTAAAAATGCGCGTATTACACTGCTTGCAGGCGTAACCACGGTGCGTGATGTGGGGGCGGAAGGTTATAGCGATGTTGCCCTGCGCGATGCCATCAATGATGGTGATGTGCCGGGCCCGCGTATGCTGGTGGCTGGAACGGCGCTGGGTATGACTGGCGGTCATTGCGATAGCAATCTGTTGCCCTATGGTTTTCATTACCGTGCAGAAGGGGTCGCCGATGGCCCATGGGCGGTGCGGGCCAAGGTGCGCGAAGTCATAAAATACGGTGCTGATGTGATCAAATTTTGTGCCACTGGCGGGGTCCTCTCCAAAGGCGACAGTCCTGGCGCGCAACAATATTCCTATGAGGAAATGAAAGCGATTGTTGACGAGGCGCATTTGCATGGACGCCGCGTGGCAGCTCATGCCCATGGCACGGACGGGATCAAAACCGCCATACGCGCCGGGGTCGATAGCATTGAACACGCCAGCATTTTAGATGATGAAGCCATTAAAATGGCCAAGGAGCATGGCACCTATTTCTCTATGGACATTTACAATGATGATTACATCCTCTCCGAAGGCTTAAAAAACGGCATGTTGCCCGAATCCATTGAAAAGGAAAAGGCCATTGGCCTTGTGCAGCGCCAAAGTTTTCGCCGGGCCTATAAAGCCGGGGTAAAAATGGCATTTGGTACCGATGAAGGCGTCTATCCCCACGGCGACAATGGCAAGCAAATGGCCAAGCTGGTGGAATGGGGCATGTCACCCATGGTGGCCATCCAGACCGCAACCATGGGCTCGGCTACCTTGCTTGGCATGCAAGATGATATTGGAGCGATTACGGCGGGCCGTTATGCCGATATCATCGCCGTTGCCGGTGATCCTTTCAAAGATGCCAGCGAATATACCCGTGTGACCTTCGTTATGAAGGGCGGTGAGGTCTATAAGGGCGAGTGAGTTTCATTATTTTCTCTACAAGCTCTATATGAGGAGCATATAACAAACGCAGGCTACCTGTCTTGGAGCCGGGTATCCTAAGCAAGGAAGTAAAACCATCTTTCGATGCTCGGCTCTGCCTCGCACCTCAAGATGAGGCGAAGTATGCTCTTTACTGCGTCTCAAAGCCCAGGCTCGCCTTTATGTTCGGGGCGGCAAGCGACATAACCAGCCTTGACCTGGCGGGAGGATTTGCGCTTCAGAGTACGTCAAAAGGTCTTGAAAGTGCACCGTATTTACAGCACTCTTTTTTCCTGCTCACCGGCCATATACTCTCCCGCAGTATGAGTAATCGAATTGGGTTCTGGCCCTAGACATACAGGCCTCCTTGCGACATTTTTATATTGCAAGGCGTTACAAATTCAGAGGCACATCAGATGCGTACAATCCTGGTTACAGGCTCCGCAGGTTTTATCGGGTTTCACCTTTGCCAATTATTGCTTGAGGAAGGTTTTCGCGTCATTGGCTTTGACGCAATGAACGACTATTACGATGTTCGCCTGAAAGAGAAACGCCACCAGATATTGCAACAACATAATGATTTTTCTTGCACGATTGCTTCATTGGAAAATTTTGACGTATTAAAAGCACTGTGTGATGAGCAAAAACCTGATGTGATCGTGCATTTGGCTGCGCAGGCCGGGGTGCGATATTCACTGGAAAACCCCCGCGCTTATGTTCAAGCCAATATTGTGGGCACATTTAATGTCATGGAATGTGCAAAAGCGCTCAAGGTTGGGCATTTGCTGATGGCATCAACTTCGTCTGTTTATGGGGCAAATGACGAAATGCCTTATCGTGAGATACATAAAGCAGATCATCCAATGAGCATTTATGCCGCGACTAAAAAAGCCGGGGAGTCTATGGGGCATTCCTATTCTCATTTATGGAATTTACCGACAACCATGTTCAGGTTTTTCTCTGTTTATGGACCTTGGGGACGTCCGGACATGGCGTATTTTAAGTTTACAGATGCCATACTGAAAGGCCGGCCAATTGATGTCTATAATCATGGGAATATGTACCGGGACTTTACCTACGTTGGGGATTTGGTGCGGGGCATTCGACTATTGATAGAGGCGGTGCCTATAGGTCCGGATTCGAGAAAAAGCACGCCTGATGGCGATAGTATAAGCCCGGTGGCACCATACCGCATTGTTAACATAGGCAATTCTGAAAAAGTGCGCCTGATGGATTTAATCGAAACCTTGGAAAGTGCGCTGGGTAAAAAAGCTGTTTATCACTATATGGACATGCAAAAAGGAGATGTTCCGGCCACCTGGGCAGATACATCATTACTCAAACAACTTACCGGATATCAACCGCAGACCAGTATTAAAACGGGGGTGCGTAAATTCGTTGACTGGTATCGCAGCTATTATGTCGTTTAACGACATGGTCCATTGCGTCAGGGATGCAAAAACCAACACACAACGAAAACTATCATTAGCGTGAGGGAAGTATGTAAAAATGAGAGTCAGTAGTTTGCCACCGGTTTGTGATTGTGGTCAATCTTTGTAAAATGGTTTCCCAGGCTGTAAATGGCCTCAATATTGGTAAAATTCCTATTCGAATGTAGTAATAACTGGAGTGGCTAATTGTCTGGATTTTTCGGCACAAGGGGCTGGTGGTTTGCGCTTGCATGCGCCTTCTTAATTATGGGCGCGCATCTTGCCAACGGGGCCAACACCAATGCCCTTGCCATGCTGTTTGCAGTCCTGACATTTGGCATCGTCGCGTTGGGCCTGTTCTTCGTGCCGCAGACGGGCTGGGTCCTGGTATATCCACCACTGTGGTGGGTGGCCGGGCTGTTTTTTTTAACACTGCTTTATGTCGCCTTGCAGCTTACCTCCTTTTTGCCAGGTGGAGTGCATCCTTTCTGGGACTGGGTCAGTAAACCCGGAGGAGTTTCAATAGATAAGGATGCCACCTTACTGGAGCTGATTAAGCTAACAGCGCTCGGTGCAATATTTGTGGCAGGATTAATTTTAGGTGCAGATGATCGCCGTGCATTGGTATTTGTTAAAGTGCTTTTGCTATTCGGGCTGTTCTATGCGCTTTGGGCATTTATCATTAATATTGATGAGACCAACATAGCGACCTATGGATACACACGAAGATTCATACGTTTGCAAGCTAGTTTCCAGTCAGCCAATACCACCGCTACAGTAATGGGCATTCAGGTGATTCTGGCGCTGGGTTACTTGTTTCGTTCCATCAAAAAAATCATGCACAAAACCAACTCTTCGGTACAGTTTCTGGAACAGTTAATTGTTCAATCTTCGATCGGGCTATCGGCACTCTTACTGTCGTTGAGCGCCCTTTTTCTAACCGCTTCAAGAGGGGGTATATCGTCCAGCCTGATTGCTATATTGGTTTTGGCTGCCTGGGAGCTGGTAGCGAGCAAGCGTCGTCGTGACAATAGCAACCGATTTGCGGTTAGCATGGTGCTGCTTTTTATGGCACTTGGCATTCTGTCCTTCATGTTCTCAGGCGAAATGATCATAAAGAGATTGTCGGGCACACATTTAATAGATGTTAACAGGGATACAGCATTCGCAATCCATTGGCAGGCTTTCAAGGCCGTGCCGTGGACAGGTTATGGCATGGGTAGTTTTTATCAGGTCAACGATCTGCTTATGAATGTCCAGAACTGGTACGCGTTACACAACTTGGGCGCACTCCATAATGTATATTTACAGTGGCTTGAAGAGGCAGGTATCATTGGCACCGTCCTCATGTTTTCAACCATCACATTGGTATTATGGCATATATTTAAAGGCTTGGGTGTGCGCCAACGAATGCATACATGGATTCGCACTATATTATGTGTCAGCTTGTTTATATTGCTTCATGGAATGATGGATTATGGTTTGCAGGTGCCATCAATTGCCATGACTTGGGCCTTGCTTTTAGGGATTGGCTTTAGCTTGGCAATGAAACGTCCGGATTAAAAAAGTTGTAGTCGAGCGATTCTCAAGTTCTGCGCCATACTCTCCCGAATTTCTAGATGATAACATCCAAATTCATATGGGTGTTGATAAGTATAATTTTCCAATAAATAGAGTTGTGGAGCTAGCCATATCTGAATACAATAAAGGCCACTAAAAATTTCGTCGTATACATGCGGCAATAGGCTGGGAAAAGCTCCTCAGTATTAAAAGAAAGGTCGCATATATGGTGATCTGGAAAGGCATGGATGCCTGCCAGGTGAGCATACAGGGTAATGCACAATGAGTAATATTTCACTGGCAGGCAGGACGATTGGCGATGGTCACCCTCCTTTTGTGATAGCAGAAATTGCACAGTCACATGACGGGAATTTGAATTTTGCCCATGCCTTTATCGAAGCAGTGGCCGGTGCTGGTGCTGATGCGGTTAAATTCCAGACCCATATCGCTGAGGCCGAAACTAGCCCATCAGAGCCCTGGAGAATTAAATTCAGCAGGATTGATGCGACTCGGTATGACTATTGGAAAAGGATGGAGTTTTCTGCATCACAATGGCAGGGCTTGGCAGAACATGCCAATCAATTGGGGCTGGTGTTTCTCAGTTCACCTTTTTCACACGAGGCTGTTGACCTATTAAGTGAAATTGGAATGCAGGCCTGGAAAATTGCTTCAGGTGAAGTAAGTAACACACCCCTGCTTGAAAAAATAGCAGCCTTAGGCGCGCCCGTGCTTCTCTCTTCCGGTTTGAGTTCATGGAAAGAGCTTGATGAAGCCGTGCAAACGATTCGCTCTAAAGGGGCTCCTCTTGCTGTGTTCCAATGCACTAGCGCTTATCCGTGTCCCGCCGATAGAGTGGGACTAAATGTTTTACAAGAACTGTCTTCACGATATGGGTGTCCAGTGGGAATATCCGATCATTCGGCTACAATCTTTGGATCGTTAGCTTCAGTCGCTCTGGGTGCCAGGCTGGTTGAAGTTCACGTCACATTTCATCCAAAATCTTTCGGTCCAGATGTCCCCGCCTCAATTACATTTACGGAATTAGAAAAACTCGTTCAGGGCTGCCGTTTCATTTCCTCTGCTATAGACAACCCTGTGAATAAAGAAAAAGAAGCAGAAAGTCAGGCGACGATGCGTTCCATCTTTACCAAAAGCATCATTGCACGTAAGCAGCTATCCAAGGGGCATATGCTTAACATTGAGGATGTTACCTTTAAGAAGCCAGGTACCGGTATTCCCGCTGCAGACGTGAGCAAACTATTGGGCAAAAAATTAAAAGTACGAATTGCAGCGAATACACCACTTCAATGGTCGGATTTCGAATAACCCCTTTTTTGTAAATACACTTGAAGTGGCAGAGATAAAATGAAAAAAAATATACGCAAAATTGCTGTTGTCGTAACGGCAAGGCCAAGTTACTCCAGAATTAAAACGGCACTTGACGCCATACGTGCGCACCCTGAACTGGAACTTCAACTGATTGTTAGCGCATCTGCGCTGCTAAGCCGGTTTGGCAATGCCATCGAGGTTATGGAACGGGATGGTTTTGAAATTGCAGCCAAAGCATATACCGTTCTGGAGGGTGGGGAGCCGGAACTCATGGCCAAGACGACAGGATTGGGCATGATAGAACTGGCAACCGTATTCAGCAATCTGAAACCGGATATTGTTGTCACGATCGCTGATCGCTACGAGACCATTGCAACGGCAATAACTGCAGCCTGTATGAATATCCCTCTGGCGCATGTGCAAGGGGGGGAAATTACAGGCAATATTGATGAAAAAATCCGCCATTCGATTACCAAGCTGGCTGACTATCACTTTGTGTCATCCGAACCTGCAGCCAACCGTGTTCGCCGCCTTGGCGAATCTCCGGATTGTGTTTTCGTAACTGGTTGTCCTTCCATTGACCTGGCCCGTGAGATTATCGAGAGACCTGATCTTGATTTTAATCCCTTTGAGAAATACGGAGGGGTTGGCGTTAATGTGGACCTGGCCAATGGATACCTTGTGGTTATGCAACATCCGGTAACCACAGATTTTGAGCATGCCCGCGAACAGGTCACCGAGACCCTGTATGCGGTCAACGATCTTGGTATTCCCTGTCTATGGTTCTGGCCAAATACTGATGCGGGAACCGATGGCACTTCGAATGGTATACGCAGTTTTCGTGAACAATTCAGGCCGACAAATATCCATTTCTTCAAAAATATGGACCCCAAGGACTTTCTGCGGCTTTTGTATAACAGCAAAGGCATCATTGGCAATTCATCCGTCGCTGTGCGTGAGTGCGCCTATCTCGGCGTTCCGGCCATAAACATCGGCAATCGCCAGGATGGTCGGGACAGGGCAGATAACCTTGTTGATGTGCCCTATAACCGAAAACACATAAAACAAGCCATAGAACGCCATTTTCACAATGGACGAATGGAAAGCAATGACATTTACGGCAACGGCTACGGAGGACAGGCAATCGCGGACGCACTGTCTTCCGTAGCGTTAAAGTTCCAAAAAACACTACCCTTTTAATAATCGAGGTATTCTCAATGTCCCAAGACAATTCAAATTCCCCACATAATCTTGCTGACCGCTCCCAGCGCATCCGTGAGCTCGGCTATGACTATTGTGCTCAGGACAAGATTCGGGGGCTGGCCTGTAATCTTTGTGGGTCAACTCAACATACTTTACTCACCCATATAGATCGGTATGGCTACAAAGCAACTGGCGCTGCTTGTTCGGCTTGTGGACTCGTATTCCTCAATCCAGTGATGACAAGATCGGCCTATGGAGATTTCTATTCAAAGACCTACCGTCCCCTTGTCAGCGCTTACCATAACCGGTTGATTAATGGCGAGACCATTCAGGCAGAGCAGGTCGAATATGCACGATCTCTGGCGGAGTTTATCAAGCCTTGGGTAAAGGAGCGACATACCGGGACATTCCTTGATATAGGCGGGTCAACCGGGGTCGTCGCAGTGGAACTGGCCAAAATATTTTCAATAAAGGCAACGGTCCTTGATCCGGCAGCAGACGAGCTCGATTGGGCGTCAAAATTTGGCATGGAAACTATTTCCGGATTCCTTGAAGATTATAATCCGGAGGGAAGAAAATTTGATCTGGTTATACTATGTCAGACTATTGATCATCTGCTGGATGCTTCTAACTCTTTGCATAAGATCAGGTCCTTACTAGGTCCAGATGGTTTATTTTTTGTCGACATCGTAGATTTTCGTGCCGCCTATCTTCGCCAGGCCAGTATCGAAGGGGCGATCAAAATCGACCACCCTTATTATTTTACACAAGAGACCGTCGAGGCCATGCTGGAAAGAACTGGTTTCTCGGTGCTCCAGAAGTCCTACGCCGCTGATCATCTGCATATCGGCTATATCTGTGCAACGAAAGAAGCTGCCCCAGAGGCATTACCAAAGCCTGGGGTTGTTCGTGAGTTTTTCAGAGAAATACGTTACATACAAAATACAAAATCCTGATATGTTGGAATCCAAGCCAAACATTCTAGCACTGATCCCCGCACGGGCAGGCTCCAAAGGCATACCAGGCAAGAATTTGCGAGAATTTGCAGGACGACCGCTTCTCGCACACTCTATAGAATGCGCTCAACGGGTGCCCGCAATAAGCCGCGTTGTATTAACTACTGACAGCAAGGATATGGCGGAGGCTGGACGCTCGTTTGGAGCGGAAATCCCATTCATGCGACCGCCTGAATTGGCGATTGATACAACCCCAATGCTGGAGGTAATTCAGCATACCGCTCGGTTTTTGTCGAAAACCGGATGGGTTCCGGATGTTATTATCCTTTTACAACCCACCGCCCCATTCAGGCACGATACCGATATTTCCGCCGCGCTTTCAATGATTCTTGATAAACCCAATGCTGAATCAATTGTCAGTGTCGAGGAGGTGCCAAGTCATTTCTCGCCGCACTATGTGATGAAGATTGCCGATGGTTTTCTCACCCCGTTCCTTCCAGAGGGGGAACGGGTGACGCGCCGGCAGGATGCCCCTCCTGCTTATACCAGAAATGGTCAGTTTTATATTATGCGACATTCCACGCTCATGGAGAAAAACTCAATCTATGGCGATCACTCAATCCCGTTCGTTACTTCCCATGAGGCGGTAAACCTCGATACGTTAGAGGACTGGGAAGCCGCTGAACAATTGGTGAAAAAGTCAGGGTTACGCTCAGGATGAAACCACTGATTCTATTTTCCCTGAGCAATGGATGGGGGGTTCGCAACTTCATCCATTCGGGCCTTATCGCTGCGGTTTCACAATTTGCGGATGTTGGCGTAGCCACCCACAAGGACCTGCTGCCCTATTTTGAAGAACTTGTTGAGCAAGGGGAGATTTCTTTTGTCGTTGAGCTTTCATCTGAAGAAACCTGGACTTGGCGCAGAATAAGACAAGCAAAAAAGCTTATTCTGCAATTACAACATGATATCAGCACGGCGCGTATCAAGCTGTTGGGCGCCGCGCGCGGGCCTCTTGCCCGTCGTGGGCTGGCGATGATCTGGCGTTTGGGAAATATACTGGCTGCCCAATGGCAACTCAAACTGCTTGATGCGCTGGAGCACGGTTTCAATTCACCCGAACCGCCTGTTCTTCCCGGAACGCCTGATGTTTTTGTCAATTGCTCTCCATTTGATTTTCGGGACAACAAGTTTCAGCGCTCGCTGCATGGCTTGGGCGTTCCCGCGATCGTGATTATTCCAAGCTGGGACAACCCTTCAACAAAAGGCTGTCTTTCATTGAAATCCGACATCATCCTGACGTGGGGTGATCACCAAAAAGACGAATTACAGTCCTTCTATCCTGCGATGGATCCAGCATGTATTAGAAATTCCGGAATTCCTCAGTTTGATGCCTATTATCAGACCTCATTCCACGATAACGAACGTGAAAAATTTCTTGAAAATCTTGCGATTTCCGCCAATAAGAAGGTGATCCTTTATGCCACCTGTAGTGAACAACTTTTTCATTCAGAACCAACCGTCGTCGGTGATGTCGTAGCGGCGCTAGAGGCCGGTAAATTTGGATCCGATGCCCACCTTCTTATCAGATGCCATCCTGCAGATCGGTCGACCCGTTATGAGCACCTTTGTGCGTCAGACAAGGTTTCTATTTTTCCTTCTTCGCGTATGGATACCCACAATATCTATAGTTGGGTTCCGCCACGGGAGGAGACGCTCATTCTGGCAGAAACTTTGCGCCATACAGCGCTGTGTATCAATACAGCCTCAACAATGACCCTTGATGCAATTGCGAGCCTCAAACCTGTTGTGAATGTGGCCTATGATGGCGATACAGAGCTTCCCTACGAACAATCTGTCCGTCGATTCTATGATTATCATCACTATCTGCCTATCGCCCGATCAGTTGCGGTCCCGGTAGTTCATTCAAAGAGTGAATTGCTTGCTGCGATCTGTGATGCCCTTGATGAACCGGATCGCTTGGAGCAGGATAGAAAGTTCGTCTTCGATCATTTTTGTCACTCCCCGAAACTGGGGAGTGTCTCATTCATTGTTAAAGAGATCAAAAGGTTGGCTCAATGCAGCGATTAAACGCATTGCCTGAAAAAACCAAGCGCCGACCAGCTAATTCCCTTCCGCGAGATGTGCTGGAACAGTTCTTGCCAAGAGCGCTGTTCACTCTTTTTGCATCAGTTCTGTTGGCATTGCCAGGTGAATTATTGGGTTTCAATCCCATGGGCCTGGAGAGCATGATGATTACCTTGTTCTTCTGGATTGGGGCAATCATGATTGTCACGTTTCAGGGACATGCAGGGCGGATGTTTTTTTGGCTGATCATGTTGGATTCTGGCATGGCGCTTTACCAGGCTGGCATATATTCTACTCTTGCACCGGAGGATGTTTTCCTGCGTGTGGCGCCAGCAGTCCTCGCTGCCACCTTGTTTGTTTTCAATGTCAAACGAAGAGGCTTACAAAACCCTTTTTTGTATTGGGCATGGTTGCTTTGCAATTTACCTTCACTTGCATCATCGGCATTTAATGAATTCATTAGCCTGGAAGTCGCATTAACCTTTTTCTTCCTTAATGTTATTTACCCTCTGGTGTTTTATTATGCCATAAATTGCATGCAAAAATCATCAATGCCACGCCAGTATTTACGAGCCAGCATAACTCTTGCCGTAATAGCCATGTGTGGTATTTCTATTATACTTATTCCTGTCGAGTTATCTGCCAGAAACAGCACCAGCTATAGCTCATTACAATTCGGTGGCAGGGCTTATGCCCTTGTTGGACTTTTATTATTAATTTGGCCAGTTTTGGTCAGCAATATTCTTGATTGGCGACTATTCCAACGATTATTCGCTTTTTTCCTGATTATGATGGTTTTTGTTACTTCATTCTCACGCGGGGCACTGCTCGCTTTGTTTCTTTTGATATTGGGGATATTTTTTGCGGGCAAGAAATATGCAATTAAACAATTAGGCGCTATAGCACTTACCGTGCTTGCCCTGGTTATGGGGGCAATCATCTTTTTACCGCAAATGGTTGATGATCTATCCTGGTTCTGGTTGTTACGCCTAAATTTAGCCAACAATCTCACGACTGGCCTACAGGCCAACATAGGTGATGTGCTGGGGATGAGTAACCGTTTGGACATTTGGATAATTGCTATTCAGCTATTTATTGGAAACCCTCTTTGGGGGTACGGTATTGGCTCCACACCTTTTTTGGTACCCAAACTTACATATTACCAATTTGCTTATAGCGGCATGCATAATTTGATATTAACCATTCTTGTTGAGCGTGGCATTGTAGGGCTCAGTGGTCTATTAGTGCTCTTGGGAAGAATAGGGTATCTTATTACTAATAGTAGGACGCTATTTTTGCCACGCACTTATCTCTTTTATATGGTTGGCATATTTTTATTTTTTGCAAATACAACCGGCGTTGAAATGTTCCTCAATAGTAATCAAATTATGAATTCCTCGATCACAGTCTATATGTTTCTATTGATCGGTTTTCTGGAATATAAAGAACGGAAACCAAACCTGCCATGAGTTTTGTTCGGCATGCCAGCTATCTCACTCTTACCCGAATTTTCACTTCAGGCCTGGGCTTTGCTATCGTTATGCTTAGCGCACGGATACTAACGCCAGGCGAGCTTGGCTCCTTTATGGCTACGGTGGCGGGGGTTGCGTTACTTACCAGATTGTTTTCGTTCGGTCTGGGACAGTCTGCGCAATATTTCGGGGCTCAGGAAGCTGTGCAAAAGGAAGATTACGGCGCCTCACTACTGGTCGCGGCACTTTTGCTGGCATCTATTTCGTTTGTGATTCTCATGATCTTCACCCCTCAAATAGGGCAATTAAGTTTTGCTGGTAATTCAACCGCCCAGGAAGTTTTTGCTGTATTAAAGTACGGAATACCTGCCGGAATCATACATTTACTGGCATCTCTATATGTTTTGGGAAAAAGAAAAATTCTGCTGTATTTCTGGCTTGCCATTCTCCCTTTAATTTCATCCTTCATCGTCTTGTTCTGGGGGTTGTTTACATCACAAGGCCTGAAAATTGTAATTACGGCGTGGATAGTCCAATATTCCATTTCGGCCATTATCGGGGTTCTTGTGTTCTTTAGTTTTGACCGCTTTCGCTTAAAGGGCATTGGTCAATCCCTGCGACTTCTATTTAACTACGGCAAGAAGGCCTTTGTTGTTTCCACATCCGCATACGCGGTAAGCAGTATCGTTTTACTGACCGGAATATGGTTTAGCATCAACGAAGAAGTTGGGTTCTACACAATTGGGCAGACCTTTGCAGGAGCTTTGCTCTTGGTATACGGGGCCATTGGTCCGATGGTGTTCTCCTATGTTGGAAGCATGGATAAAGATGCCGAATATAAAAATTTTATTGCCCAAGTTTGCCGTATTTCTTTTATTGTCTTTGCTGTCACAACCATTGCCATTGCAGCAATCGCACCGTTAGTCATTCCAGTGCTGTTTGGGGCGCAATACACTGAAGTATACCTGATCGTTTGGATACTGTTGCCAGGACTGATTTTCAGTGCCACGCAACGTATACTGGAAAATTATCTTTATGGTCGTTCTTTGCATGGCTCAATGGTGTATATCCATGGTTTAACTATTTTAATTATGGTTGCCACCTCTGCTTTGTTGGCACCAAAATTGGGGGCCGTTGGTTTGGCCCTGGCAAAATCAGTGGGGTTTTTTTGCTCTTTTGTATTTACCTTGTGGCTCGTCTCTCATAGAGGTGGCATCAATAAGGTGGTCGATATCCTTCCTCGACCAAGTGATATTCGGCTTATATTTGATAAGCTACAGAGCATGGCCAGGCATTTATGGAAAAAGAACTGATTAATGATCTCTCCTGCATTGTGTGCAAAAATGAGAGGCTAATAGAGCAAGACAACTTTCTTATTTGTGAGGCCTGCCAAAGGCATTACCCCATCATTCAGGGGCGCCCCATACTTACAGCGGCTGCTGCCGAAAAAAATAATGATGCGGTTAAACCACTTATAGAAGCAGCGAGCGCATTACAAAACAGGCATTTAGTACCTCAATGGGAACATGATCCCAGTTTTGATGACCTTGAAAATTATTATTTTAACAAGTTGTTTCCACACTTTAATCGCCGAGACCCTCACTGGTCCTTCCTTGGACGCAAGGTTTCTGAAATGGTCAAATCTGTGCCCAAAGGGGCAAAAGTATTGGATATTGGTGCTGGTGAATGCAAATATGGGGCTCTGTTCCAGCACTGCAAATATGTAGGGACAGACTTGGTCTATTCATCAGACCGGCACGACTTCTCCCGTATTGATTTGCTTTCAGATGCCTCCGCCTTACCCTTTTGTGAAGAAACCTTTGATGTCGCTCTTAATCTGGTCGTTATGGAACATGTTCCCGACCCTGATCTGACAGTGCGGGAAATGGCAAGGGTGCTAAAAGTGGGAGGTCTGGCGTATGCCCTGATACCGCTTGTAAGACCTGAACATCTGCCACCATTCGATTTTCACAGATTCACCCGGTATGGCATTGAGCGAATATTTGAGAAAAATGGATTACAGATTGAGGGCATTGAAGGAAGTAATGGTGCTCTATGGACAGCCGCTTATTACCTGAACCTCATAGCCCAGACCACACCTCTTACCCGCTTTGGACGGCGCAACCTCAGAGGTGTGCTCTTGAATCGCTTCTGGCGCTTTGCGCTGTCTCCGCTGATGGCCTATGCGCGCTGGTCAAATCATAATTATGGTTCGGAATTCCCCATTTATTACTGGGTGCGGGCAAGTAAAAAGTAGTTCCATGAAGAAACCTGGTATTATCTTTGTCGGCCCTTTGGCCCCACCCATCGGGGGTGTCTCTAGCCATGTGGCGGGGCTTGCCGGATTGCTTTCAACAAACGGGTTTCCTTGCACCATTTTAGATGGGTATTCTGCAACACAACAAAAATACATTATACCAAACGTTGAGCACTTTGTATTCAGGAATCCGCTACGATTTTTTAAAATTCAATGGTTCCTATATTCGGAAAAAAGTAATAGCGGGGAGTCTATTCACCTGCACTTCTCGCAAATTATCGGACATGCTCTCATTTTTGCGTTTTTCTTTAAGCGAGGGCGAAAACTTTTTCTTACGCTTCATGACGGTGATCAGGCTGGGCGTTACCAGCGGGCTACCTGGCCCTTACGCCTTCTGGCCAGACTGATGTTACGTCGAATGGATAAAATTGTAGCGCTCTCGCGCAAACAAGAGAAGTTCTATATTTCTATGGGAGTTTCTAAGCGGAAAGTTGAACGTTGGGAAACGACAGTTACGCTGCCAGTTGTTTCAGATAGCACGCTTCTGCCTTCTGACATTCGAGCGCTAAAGCCAATTGAAGATGGGGGTGAGGAGACCATTCTTGTAACTTCTGGATACCCAAATGAGAGCTATGGTATCGATGATTGCCTGGAGCTGTTGGATCGAGTTGGCGCTCACTACCCATGTCGTTTAATTGTCTGTCTTTACGGGGTATCCTCACAACCGGCATATGAGCAGAAACTTCGCGCCAGGCTCATAGCTCACCCGCGTGTTCATCTGGTAGATACACTTCCTGCTCCAGGGTTTTTTGCACTTTTATCAAAGGCCAGTCTTTACCTCCGTCCTTCCCGTATTGATAGCTATGGTCTTGCCATTACTGAAGCGCTCAATCTGGGAATTCCCAGCCTTGCATCAGATGTTTGCGGTCGAGATTCACGTTGCACCTTGTTTCCTACTGGAGATATGAAGCAATTTGTGGAAAAGGCGATCGAAATGATCGAGACTGGGCAAAAGTCCAGGAAAAGAGATGATGTAGGCCGTATTAGTGATCAGAAATTTCAAAATATTGTTGCACTCTATGAATAATATTGGGATGCTAATGTTGTCATAAAATTGAGACCAGCATTGAGCTGTTCTTTATAATTCCCTCCAGTTGAAGGGAGGTCTGACATAATAAAGAGGGGGGCATGAATTGGAACCCCGATCCCAACTGTTAGCATGGGGTCAATTTGCCAACCAATCCCGCAGGCAAAGTTAATTAAGATTGTGGTTTAGACGTTTTCCATGGAAAGATATCCAAGAGTAACCCTGAGGAAACGGAGCTGCCCCTTGGCGACCCTCCTGCGATCCCTTAAACGTCCCTTAATCGTCCCAATACACCCTTAAACGACCCCTTAAATAAGCCTCAATACCACTTACTGCCCCTAACCATTTCGGGGATAAATCAAACTTGAACACACGCTGGTTGTAATCATTATAATGGTGCAATTTGGCAGTCTGAATAGAGACTGACCCTTGCGGGACATTGGTCTGGACGCTATCAGCGCCCTATGAAAACACTTCTGCTTACAGCTGCTGGCGGTGCCGTGGGGGCCAGCGCCCGCCATTTGCTTAGTCGCTATGCCTTGCACACTTTTGGCCCTGGTATTCCCTGGGGCACACTTCTGGCCAATACTCTTGGCGGTTTTGCCATGGGATTACTGGCCGGGTGGCTGGCTTTTGGTGTCGATGGTGGTCGAAATTTGAGGCTGTTTCTGGGCGTTGGCCTGCTTGGCGGCTTTACCACATTTTCTGCGTTTTCGCTTGAGGCAGCCTTGTTGATCGAGCGCAAGGCTTGGGGCGCAGCAGCCGGTTATGTGGGGGTATCCGTGGTTTCTGCCATTGGTGCACTATTTATAGGGCTTTATATTTCCCGGCGATTATTTGCCTGATGAGTGGCGTTCAAACCATAGAGGTAAAAGCCGGAGAGGAAGACCAGCGACTGGACCGCTGGTTTAAGCGCCAGTTCCCCCATATCAGCCATGGGGCGCTGGAGAAATATCTTCGCAAGGGTGAAGTTCGCGTTGATGGAAAGCGTGCAAAATCTGCTTTTCGGTTGCAGGTTGGCATGATGGTCCGCTTGCCGCCTTTACCGGAGCCAGGCGAGGAGAAGAAAACCATCAGTGTAAATGCAAAAGATGCTGCATTTATGCGCGATCTGGTCCTTTATAAGGACAACCGATTGATTGTGCTTAATAAACCGGCGGGGTTAGCGGTGCAGGGCGGCACACATACGCACCGCCATATTGATGGTATGCTGGATGCCTTGGCGAAAAAGGGAGAGCGACCCAGGCTGGTTCACCGGCTGGATCGGGATACATCCGGGGTCTTGCTGCTTGGCCGGGATGTAGCGGCAACGGCTGCATTGGCCAAAGCCTTTCAATCCCGTAAAGCGAAAAAAACTTATTGGGCACTGGTGCTGGGGGTGCCGCGACCGGAAATGGGTTTGTTAAGTGGATATATTAAAAAGGGGTTTGGCGAAAAAGGACGAGAATTGATGATCCAGGCCCGCCATGGTGACCCCGATGCCAGTTATGCACGCAGCCGTTATGTAGTGTTGGCCAGGGCCGGACAGCGCGCCGCCTGGGTGGCCTTGCGCCCCGAAACCGGGCGCACACACCAACTGCGCTACCATATGGCGGCAATGGGCCATGCAATCGCCGGGGATCGCAAATATATCTGTGATCGTCCGGACATTGGGGGTCTGGCAGAGCAATTGCATCTGCATGCCCGTGCCATCAGCCTGCCACATCCTGATGGTGGCACGTTTTCGATTGAAGCGCCCTTGCCGGCGCATATGAAAGCAGGCTTTGATGCCCTCGGCTTCGCAGAACATGACGTAAAAGATGACCCGTTTGCTGAATAAGCGCGGCATATCGTCTTTGTGGCGCTTGTGAGTATTTAATAATCCAGTGCGTTCGTGCATGATTGGAAAAAATCATATACGGGCAATTCTATGACTAATAATTCGGCTTCAGCAAACACCACTTCCGTACCAAATCAAACGGAGGATCAGGTCAAACCGGCACCGACCAATACCAAGGGCGAGGCTTTGCATCATCTGGCAGAGATGCGTCATGATCCAGAAGCAATACGAGATGCCTTTGAAAATGGCATTTATCCTTACAGAACCAAACTCAGTCGCAAATACTATGAAAACCATAAGGCAGAGTTGCAGGTCGAATTGTTGAAAATGCAACGCTGGGTGGAAGAAAGCGGCGAGAAGATCATCATGATTTTTGAAGGTCGCGATGCCGCCGGTAAGGGCGGAACCATTAAACGTATCACCGAACACTTAAATCCACGCTCTGCGCGGGTGGTGGCGCTGGCCAAGCCCAGTGAGCAGGAACGCAATCAATGGTTCTTCCAGCGCTATATTCAGCATTTACCAACTGGCGGGGAAATCGTTCTGTTTGACCGTTCATGGTATAACCGTGCCGGTGTTGAGCGAGTGATGAATTTTTGCAAACCGGCAGAGTATCTTGAATTCATGCGCCAGGTGCCGGAATTGGAACGGATGTTGGGTCGGTCCGGTATTTGGATATTCAAATTTTGGTTTTCGGTAACCCAGGAGGAACAGGCAAGGAGATTTAAATCAAGGGAGCAAGACCCGTTGAAACAATGGAAGCTCTCGCCGGTTGACCGGGCCAGTTTTGATAAATGGGCAGATTACACCGAAGCCAAGGAGGCCATGTTTTTCTATACAGATACGGCCGATGCACCCTGGACGATCGTTAAATCCAACGACAAAAAACGCGCACGACTGGAGTGCATGCAACATATTTTAGCCAGCCTGCCATATCCAAATAAAAATGAAAAACTGATCCGTGGCCCGGATCCCTTGATCGTAGGTGGAACCCACCATGTTCTCGGACGTGCAGAGCATATACTGGGGACCAGCCTGCACCCGGATTTGCGTAAAAAAACTAAAACAAAATGATCAGGACACTACTATTAGAGTGTATCCAATTGCCGCACCCCATCAATCTCAATGCCTTTGATAACGGCACGTCCATCTTTTCCAAGGGAGACGATCAGACGCATTTTGTGTTCACGCACTTGTTTTTCAAGGCGTTTGGCGGTTTTTTTATCGGCAAAGTAGCTTTCAATATTATAGCGAACTGAAATGCGTTTGCCGGGGCGCAAAACCCGACCCTGTATAAATACAGTCTTGCCTTTTGGGGCTGAAGTTAAAAGTGAAACTGGTGACCAGCTTCCGTTTTCCCCTGACTGCAAAGTCACGTAAATTTGCTGCCCCTTAGTGAAATCATTTTTGCCGGCAAGGCTTGTAGTATCCAGCCGTCGTAAAGGTGTGAGCACCCTGACATAATGCCCACGAAACAAAGAACGGGGGTCCACAGGCTCCATGTCCAGAATAATTTCTGTTCCGGAGCGGCGGCGGTGCTCATGGTCGATAACCATAAAGCCGAGAAAGGCAGTCATCAGCAGGGCGATTAATATAAGAAGGCGTGATTTACTCATGTCTGCCCCTCTTTGCGCACACGTTTACCAAAGCGCATGGCGAAAAGTGCAAAACCCAACAGGAGGAGACCACCAATGAAGAAGAAAATCGATGTGCTAAGAAGGTTTTTGAAAGTTTCAAAATAAGCGTAGAGCGCCTCTGCAGTAAAGGCTAAGCCACCCAGCCAGATCAGGGTTCGGTTATGGGTTTTAGCACCCTGCACCATGGCCGCAACGGCACCAGCAAAAAAGGCGGCTCCATAAAGTAAATGCGCACCGCCTGCGCGCATCATATCATCAAGCCAGGGCACCAGAAGAACAAGAAAAAGAAACGCAATAATGATGATGCCCGTAATCAGGTCTATTCTTTTACGCAGCCATAAAACACCAAGGCCAAACAAGACAAGAACTGAAGTTGCACCTGCCAGAAGATACCACATCGAGGTTGGCACTTCATTGGTTCGCGACAACTGGTCAGTAAAACTGAACTGTATGGCGAAACTTGCGATCAGAAGTGCGATACTGCTCCAAAATTGTAATATACCAATGCCGCGATTTGGTGAGCTTTTGAAAAAGCCGCAAACCAATACCAGACTTAGCATAATGGCGGCATATAAGGATCCCGCTTCAATGCCATGTAAATGCTCATGTTCTACCTGAACAGACAGGACGTTAATGATCCAGACCAATGTTGCCAATATCAGAACGTGTTGACTGTCCGGCGCATGAAAACGAAGCGCCAGGACAAAGAAAGTGCCTGCAATGACAGGGTAATAGAGGATGAATGGGTTGCCAGGAAGTGGTCCCCAATAGCTGATCAGCATCCAAAGTGCGACCAGGATGGCGCTGAGTAACAGAACGGGGCGCGAGCGTAAGGAAAGTGCCACCGCCAAGGCACCAATGGCCCAGATCAGAATGCCATTAGGGTAGTGTGCCGAGATATTAAAAATCTGTGCGACCAGCATAATGCCACCGCCAAATAGCGCGGCACCAATCAAGGCAAAGGCATGGGCAAAGGCGGCTGCGTTTCGATTAAGCGCGTAAATGGAAATGCCAAAGGCACTCCACATCATGGCCAGAATAAAACCCAAACGCACCAATTTGGGTATGACGCCCCAGTTCGCAGCCACAAAGCTCAACCCGGCTAATGCCATAAATATGGCCCCCAGCATGGCCAGAATACCTACCGCAGAAAGGGAATGTTTTTGATTATTCAAATCAGCCAATATGGCATCGCGACTGGCTTGTGGCACAAGCCCGTCCTTGATCCAGCGATCCAGATCAAGCTGGACTGTTCGGCGATATAAAGGCGGTCGCATCGAAATAACGTATGCGTTTAGAAGAATAAACGCAATTCTTATTCAGACGGTTTCAGGTTTTGGGTGTCAATATATTTTGTTGCATAAAAAAATGCCAAACCAGAGAGAATTATGCCTAGTGCGAACAGGGCTTCAACGGGCCTGTTAACGCCAACATACACCAGAGTAAAGCCAGTCAGCACCAGATAAATCAAAGGCGTTGCGGGGTAGGCAAATACACGGTAGGGGCGTTCAATTTCCGGTTGTCTCCAGCGCAAAACGAAGAGACCAAGTATAGCGGCAAAACTGTTTAATGCCAATAACATACCAGAAAATACCAATATGCTTTCAAAGCTGGATGTGATTATAAAAAATAGAGTAAGAAGGGATTGTATCCAGATGGCATAAACCGGAATGCCATCCGTGTTGGTCTTGGCCAGTGCGTTGAGAACAGGAATGTCCTCGCCGATCATTTGCAGCACACGCGGTCCGGCAATAATCATGGCGCTGACTGTAGAAACCAGTAACAAAGCCAGGACAACCCCTACCAGTCGAGCGCCATTTGGTCCAAATGCATAATCGGCAACGATAAAGCCTATATCCAGCTTGCCGACCATGGCATCCATAGGGGCGATCTTTAAAAACATAAAATTCAGGGCCACATAAAGAACCATGACAAGAAATGTGCCGCTGAACAAAATAACGGGCAGATTTTTTTGCGGATTTTCAACTTCACCACTAAGATAGGTTGCTGCATTCCAGCCCGTATAGGCATAGCTGACATAAATCAGCGACACGGCAAAGGTGCCAGAGAAAAACAAGTTTCCATCACCGGGTTTTGGTAAAATATTTATATTCTGGTGCGATGGCGCCAGAATTAGGGCGCCAGCGACAAATGCGCAGATCAATAGTATTTTCAGAATCGTAAAAACAATCTGGGTTCGGCCGGAATTACGATGATTGGTGGTGTGCACCAGTGTCATCACGATAACCAGAGCGCTGGCCAGCACTTTGATGACCAGGGACTTGTTTTCCACGGCAGGAAACACGGAAGTAAAATAGGTGCCAAAGGCAATGGCCGCCAGTGCAATCGGTGCTGCAAAACCAATCAACGCAGACATCCAGCCCGAAACAAACCCTGCGGCAGGGTGGTAGATGCGGCTTAGAAAATTATACTCGCCGCCAGAGCGGGGTAATGCGGCCCCAAGTTCGGCATAGCTCATGGCCCCGCAAAGTGCTGCAAGCCCACCAACGATCCATAACATCATCAAAACAAATGGCGAACGCATGTCCTGAAGTTGAAAGCCAAGGCTGATAAAAACGCCAGTACCAATCATATTGGCGATAACCACAGCAGTGGCAGACCAGAATCTATACTTGCTCAAATCCGCACCCTTTGCAGTCTTTAGGCAATGCTACGCGCAGATGGCATAGGGAAGCAAGAAAAGAGTTTGCGGGTGGATTGTTTAAGCGCTTTCTGTCACCGGTTTGGCGGCAGGAACATCATGGACGAAGCAGGAAACATCGCGTGCTTCTTTACCCAGTTCCACCAGTTCAGCGGGGGCATCACCGGCATTTTTCTGAATGAATGCTGATAATGATTCGGCAATGCGCAATAACCTTACGCCGTTTGCCATAATGCGTGCCTGCATTTCTATGGCCTGCGGATCGCGGTCATATTCTGCACCGGGGGTGCGCCAGCCGCCCCAGTCTTTTGAGTTGGTAACAACCACGGGAAAGGTGCCAGGAAAAGGGTGATGGGCGCATTCATCCGGGCTTTGCCATTTATTGCGCGCCCTTAATATGCGCCAGTTTTGATGCTTTACCGGGCCCGCACTTTTGTCGCGCTCCTCACCGGTAAGCTCATCGGCGGTAAACACCCGGCCAAGCCCGACTTCGTAATAAATACGAACCGGTTCTTCAATATCTTTGACCCATTGGGGTTTGATCTGCTCTATTACAGACCAGGTGCCAACGGGTTTAACGTAAACACGCTGGTTTTTATGAAAGACTGCTTTGGCCATGGCCTTCACTCATGCTTGTTTCATGAAAGAGACTAACACAGCGCTGCTTAGCCGGGCGTTAAAGGCATTGGTTATTGCAAGCATAATGATTATTGGTGGTTGTGATACTGGGGGCAGACACCAAGGGTCTATTCTGCGTGAAGCACAAAAAAGGGGTGCAATACGCGTGGTTACACTCAATTCTCCTACCACATATTATCAAAGTCGCGAAGGAGGGCAGGGCTTTGAATATGATCTTGCCAAGGTCTATGCCCGGCATTTAGGGCTGGAATTACAAATAGTAACTGCCAATACCATTGAGACGGTTCTGTTAAAGGTCGGCAATGATGAAGCCGATTTTGCAGCCGCCGGCCTGACCATTACCCGCGCGCGCCAGCAGCAATTTCGTTTTAGCCCATCCTATCTGGAGGTGGAAACCAGACTAATTTGTAACCGTAAAAGCCAATTGCCTAAAACACTGGCAGAACTCAATAAAGTTGAACTGCGCGTTGCCCCCGGTTCATCCTTTATTGATGTCTTGCAGGGAATTAAAGATCAGCTCCCTTACCTGGAATACACGATAAGCGAAAATGCCACAGTTGAGACATTGTTAGCGCAGATAGGCCATGGCCAACGATTTTGCACACTGGCAGATTCGCATGTTTTTGCGTTAAACCAGCGTTATTTGCCAGAACTAACCAGCCCCATGGCGTTAAGTCCCAAACAGCCGATTGCCTGGGCGTTAGGGGGCGGCCTGACCTGGCGTTCAATCAGTTTGCAACGGGATATGAAGGCCTGGTTCAACACACCGGAGGCGCAAGTGCTCCTGAAAACACTAAAAGAGCGTTATTTCCAGGTATCGGAAAATGAATTTGACTATGTGGACATTGCCCGTTTCAGAAGGGCCATTCGCCAGCGTCTGCCCAAGTATGAAAGTATATTCAAACGTGCCGCGCGCCGGTATAAGGTGCCCTGGGAACTGCTGACAGCGATTTCCTGGCGCGAAAGTCATTGGCGCCCCAATGCGAAAAGCCATACCGGGGTGCGTGGCATGATGATGCTCACGCTGGCCAGTGCCAAAGAGGCCGGGGTTACCAACCGGCTGGATGCCAAGCAATCCATATTTGGTGGTGCCAGATATTTTGCACGATTGTTACGGCGTTTACCCGGTAATATTTCCACGGAGGACCGGCCCTGGTTTGCTCTTGCCGCTTATAATATGGGCTATGCTCATTTAACCGACGCCATGGCATTGGCAAAAAGTCGTGGACTTAACCCTAATTTATGGCGTGATGTGCGCACGGTGCTGCCGGACATGGAAAACCCAAAGGTTTATCAGGCATTGCCCAGGGGCTATGCAAATGGTCGTCAGGCACAGGATTACGTGGCAGCCGTGCGTAATTTTTATGATATTTTGCGCCAGAGCACACAGAAACAAACGACACAATAAACAATTATGCTTCTGGCGGTTGTGCCGGACAGTTAGCCTCGTTAAACCCGCTCCATGTCCAGTAAACCAAAATATTTAAGGCAACTCGAAGCGCAAAGCATCATGATCTTGCGTGAAGTGGCGGCACAATTTGAAAAGCCGGTATTGATGTATTCCATCGGCAAGGATTCTGCCGTATTGCTGCACCTGGCTATGAAAGCCTTTGCGCCGGCAAAACCGCCGTTTGCTCTTCTGCACGTTGATACAACGTGGAAATTTCGCGAAATGATCAGTTTTCGTGATGCACTCATCAAGAAGCTGGATCTGGATCTGATTGTGCATACCAATATGGCTGGTGTTGAGGCCGGGATCAGCCCCTTCAAGCACGGCAGTTCGCGTTATACAGACGTCATGAAAACCCAGGCCTTAAAAGAGGCGCTGAGCTTGCATGGATTTGATGTAGCCATAGGTGGTGCCCGCCGTGATGAGGAAGCCTCCAGAGCCAAAGAACGGATATTTTCGTTTCGTTCGGCAAACCATCGTTGGGATGCCAAAAACCAGCGGCCTGAATTATGGAATTTACTCAATGGCCGGATCAATCCGGGCGAAAGCGTTCGCGCCTTTCCTTTATCTAATTGGACTGAACTGGATGTCTGGCAATATATACTGGCCGAAGACATTCCGCTGGTGCCGCTTTATTTTGCCGCTAAACGACCCGTGGTCGAACGTGATGGCATGTTGGTCATGGTGGATGATGATCGTCTGGTGCTGGCACCTGATGAAAAAGTGGAAGAACGTATGGTGCGTTTTCGCACACTCGGTTGTTACCCCCTGACAGGGGCCATTGAATCAAAGGCCAGCAATGTTGAACAGGTCATTGATGAGTTATCCAGTTCGCGCCTGTCTGAACGGGCCAATCGGGTGATTGACCATGATGAAGCCGCTTCCATGGAAAAGAAAAAGCAAGAAGGTTACTTTTGATGGAAAGGCAAACGCAAAAGGACCTGTTACGGTTTTTGACCTGCGGCAGTGTTGACGATGGTAAAAGCACGTTGATTGGCAATTTGTTGTATAATTGCAATGAAGTAAGCGAGGATGGTCTGGCCAGACTGCATGCACAAAGTCAATCCGGGGGCCGCGCCGGTGCAGACCTTGATTATTCCTTGCTGGTTGATGGCCTGATGGCGGAACGGGAACAGGGCATTACCATTGATGTGGCCTATCGGTATTTTTCTACGCCGCGCCGCAAATTTATAGTTGCCGACACCCCCGGCCATGAACAATACACCAGAAATATGGCAACCGGTGCCTCCAATTCCGACCTGGCCATTTTGCTGGTGGACGCACGCAAAGGTGTGCAGATACAAACCAAGCGTCACAGCAAAATTGTGTCCATGATGGGCATTCGGCATTTGGTGCTGGCCGTCAATAAAATGGATATGGTCGGCTATGATCAGGAGGTGTTTGACCATATTGATCAGGACTATCGAGCATTTGCCCAAAAGTTGGGGGATTGCGAGATACAGGCCATTCCACTTTCGGCATTAAAAGGTGATAATGTCTCGAAACAGAGTGAGTGTATGCCCTGGTATTCCGGGCCGAACTTGCAAGAACACCTTGAGACCGCAGATGTGCGTGTGCAATCGACAGGTGATGCGTTTCGTATGCCGGTGCAGTGGGTAAACCGTCCTAATGCCTCTTTTCGAGGCTATTGCGGCATGGTTTGCGCCGGTAAGGTTGGCATTGGTGATGCGGTGCGCATTACCCCTTCTGGGGAGACTACATGTATTGCCTCCATCTTGTCACCAGATGGTGAGGTGTCTCTGGCCGAAGCAGGGGATTCCATAACGCTGACTTTCGAAGATGAGCGCGACATAAGCAGAGGTAATGTGATTGCCGCCGCCGATGATCCTCCTTCGGTAAGTGATCAGTTTGCGGCACATATCCTGTGGATGCACCAACAGCCCTTGCTGCCTGGGCGACAGTTGCAATTGCGTCTGGGGGCGCAAAGTGTAAATGCCGCCATTACCGAACTGAAATACGTCATTGATTATACTGATAACAGTCATGATGCGGGTAAGGTGCTAGGCTTTAATGAAACCGGGTATTGCAATCTGGCGCTGGACCGTCCTGTTGTCTTTGATACTTTTGAAAATAATCGTGACATGGGCAGTTTTATTCTGGTTGATAAGTTGACCAATGAAACCGTTGGCGCAGGCATGATCGCCTTTGGCCTGCGCCGGGCCGATAATGTGCACTGGCAGGCTATGGATGTAGATAAACTGGTCAGAGCCAGGCTGAAAAGCCAAAAGCCTTGCGTGCTTTGGTTTACCGGTCTTTCTGGATCAGGAAAATCCACCATTGCCAATCTGCTGGAAAAACGCCTGCTGGCCCAGGGACATCACACCTATTTGCTGGATGGAGATAATGTGCGTCATGGCCTGAACCGGGATTTGGGCTTTACCGATGCTGATCGTGTGGAAAACATTCGCCGCATTGCAGAGGTCTCCAATTTGATGGTGGATGCCGGTTTGCTGGTATTAGTGTCATTTATTTCTCCTTTTCGTTCAGAGCGGCGTATGGCGCGCCAAATGGTCGAAGAAGACGAGTTTATTGAAGTGTTCGTCGATACGCCGCTGGCTGTGTGTGAAGAACGCGATGTTAAAGGTCTTTATAAGAAAGCACGGGCCGGTGAGATTAAAAACTTCACCGGTATTGATAGCCCCTATGAGCCACCGGAAACCCCGGACATTCACCTTCAAGCAGATCAACAATCTCCTGAAAAGCTGGCAGAAGCCGTGTTTGCCGCTCTTGAGGAGCGGGGCATTGTCTGAAATTGCGCTAAGCAAAAGCCAGAAGCAGGTCTTGCGTGATGCCATGCTGCGCGCTGGACGCGTAATCATGCAGGTTCGGGCAGATGGGCAAGGGCATGATATAAAAGGCGATGGATCACCGGTCACTTTGGCTGATACCCGTGCTGAAACGATCTTGTTGGCAACACTAAACGAGAACGTGCCGCACATTCCCGTTGTAGCAGAAGAGGCCGCTGAAGCAGGAGATACACCCGATACGGTGGATACGTTTTTTCTGGTTGATCCACTGGATGGCACCAAGGAATTTATTAAGGGCGGCACAGACTTTACCGTCAATATTGGCCTCATTCACGATGGCAGACCTGTGTTTGGAATGATCTATGTGCCGGCAACCGGGCGATACTATGAAGGTATGGCAAGGGCAGGGGCCTGGTCAGCCACCATTGATTGTCAGCAATGTGAGCACTTTATAGTTCAAAAAAGATATCCAATTAAATCGCGCCGGGCAAAAAAAGATGATTTGATCGCAATCGCCTCACGTTCTCATCGCTCTGATGAAACCAATGACTGGCTGGATGAACATAAGGTAAAAACGACAATTTCAGCGGGCAGTTCATTAAAATTTTGTCTGCTGGCCGAAGGAAAGGCAGATGTTTATCCGCGCCATGGGCCAACCATGGAATGGGATACGGCAGCGGGTCATGCCATTTTGTCAGCCGCCGGTGGCCGGGTGGAAACCCTGGACGGAAAGTCTTTCCTATACGGCAAAAAAGACCAGAAGCGTCCGTATCTTAATCCGGGCTTTATTGCTTATGGCCAGAATTGACGGCAAATAATTGGATATTGTGTGGATTTTAATCCGGTTCAGGCGCACTAAAATGATTGGTTTGTCCAGTCTCGGATTGCCAGTTACCAATGTCTTGTGCCACCCCTATGCCGCCAGGTTTTCCATCAGAACCAAATGAAAAAACGTCATATTCATTTCGTTTGCCGGGATAATCATATTGGTATGGAGTTCCCCATGGGTCCTTAAAATAATTTGAAAACCCAGGTAGAACACGCAAACCTTCCTGAGTAGTAGGGTATCTATTATTTGCCTGTTGATATTGTTCTATCTGCGTGATGATTTGAAGAATTTCATGACGTGCCCGAACCTCTTTTGTCTGCATTTGTTTTGGCAGGATATTCAGAGCAGCAATCAGAGCCAGCGCCCCGACAATGGCAATGGCGGTTATGATTTCGATGGAGGTATAGGGAGAGTAAATTCTCGCATATTTTGCAAAAGGCATTTTATCTTCTGAAACTGGCGTATCAAATTGAGACAATTAGTCCCCCAAAGCTGGACACATAAGGGTTTTCACCGCATTTTAACCAGAGCTTTGCAAAATCTGCGCCATTAAAATCATGAATTTCTTTTTGAACTTACCATCAATCAAGGCCATAAGGCGTAATGAATAACACTGCCAGTTATAAGCTCTCGATTGCGCCAATGATGGATTGGACAGACCGTCATTGCCGGTATTTCCATCGCCTGCTTACCAAACGCGCTCAACTTTATACGGAAATGGTCACGGCAAAGGCATTGATCCATGGTGATACCGCCAAATTACTTCGATTTGACCCTAAGGAGCACCCGGTTGTCATCCAACTTGGTGGCGCTGAACCTAAAGAACTGGCCATGGCTTCAAAAATGGCCGAAGATGCAGGCTATGATGAGATTAACCTCAATGTAGGCTGTCCTTCTGATCGTGTGCAATCCGGGGCCTTCGGTGCCGCCTTGATGGCAGATCCAAAACGCGTGGCAGAATGTATTTTTACAATGCAAAATGCCGTTAAGGTGCCCGTTAGCGTGAAATGCCGCCTGGGGATTGATGATCAAAACCCAACCGATACCCTTCCAGAGTTTATTAAAATCGTAGCGGCCGCACCCTGTAAAACCTTCATCATTCATGCACGAAAGGCCTGGTTGCAAGGCCTTAGCCCAAAAGACAATCGCACCATTCCACCATTGGATTATGAATTAGTCCGTAAAATAAAAAAAACACACCCTGAATTAATTATTATTCTAAATGGCGGTTTGCGTGATGTTGATCATGCTCTTATGGAAAGCGCAATGCTGGATGGGGCAATGCTGGGAAGAATTGCCTATCAGCAACCATGGGTGCTTGCACAAGTGGACCGGATGGTTTTTGACGATCAACATGCTTTGCCAAAAAGGGCGGTAGTGGTCCAATCCATGATTGAGTATATTAAGCGAGAAACACGTAATGGAACGCCTCTACATGCCATAACCCGGCATATGCTGGGACTATTTGCCGGCGAAGCCGGGGCGCGAAGCTGGCGTAGAATAATTTCTGAAAATGCGCCAAGGTCTGGTGCCGGAGCTGAGGTGGTAGCCCTTGCGGCCCAGGCGGTGCTTGGTGATGCGTGGGCGGCATGATTGATCTTTTGGTTTCGCACTGGGCACTGATTGTTGTTCTTATTGGGGCTGGAATGTTTGCCGGACTGATTGCCGGCCTTTTTGGTGTTGGCGGCGGAATCGTGATTGTGCCGGCGCTTTATGGGGCGTTTGGTGTTTTTGGGGTAGATGATGAAGTGCGCATGAAGGTGGCGGTAGCTACGTCGCTGGCAACCATCATTACCACATCGATCCGTTCCGTGATGTCGCACTATAAGCACGGCGGCGTTGATGTGTCCTTATTAAAATTATGGGTGCCCTGGATAATGACCGGGGCGCTTATCGGAGCGTTTGCGGCCAGTGCAGCGCCCGGCAGGGCTTTAACACTGGGTTTTGGGGTGTTTCTAATTTTGATTTCTCTGCAAATGGGGTTTGGCCAGCCGGAATGGCGATTACGCGCGCAAATGCCTGGTTCATTTCCAAGCGCCATTATGGCGTTCATAGTTGGCATGTTTTCCGCCATGGCGGGCATTGGCGGCGGCGTTCTGGGCGTTATTATCATGACGCTTTGCGGCAAACCCATTCACCGTGCGGTGGGTACTTCTGCTGGGTTTGGTGCGGCCATCGGCATCCCGGCAACCCTGGGGTTTATTGTTGCTGGCTGGAATGTTGATGGATTACCGGCCTTTTCACTCGGCTATGTCAACCTTGCAGGGTTTGTGTTCATAGCCTCTCTGACAGCGCTTATGGCCCCGGTTGGCGTGAAACTGGCCCATGCGCTGCCGGTAAAACATTTGCGCAGGCTGTTTGCGGTTTTGTTGTTTATTGTCTCGGCCCTTATGCTGCACGATGGCCTAACGGCGTAGAATGAGCTGGTTCTGGCTGGCCTCAAAGCGGGACAATCTGCCAAGGTAACTCATCCCCAACAAAGATGTATCCAGTCCCTTTTTCATGACAAGTGCCCGCACATTTGAAATGCGCAATTCCCCAATGCTGACTTCATCGAGGGTTACAGGAGCAGCAAACACACGACCTGAAGCTGTGCTAACCGGCACCACAAAGCGTAAATTATCAACATCCAGCCCAATGCGTTTGGCATCGTTTAACGTTAACGCCACGGTGCTGGCACCGGTATCAACCATAAAGCGCACATGAGTATTGTTTACCTTTCCCTCAGCCCAAAAATGTCCGTCAGAGGCCTTGCGCAGGGCAACGGCAGAGCCGTTTGCGCTAGTGCTATTAGCATTTGTTGAAATTTGTGGGCGTGATGGAAAAACTTCTGCGCTCACCTTGTCGGCAATAAATGAAAATTCAGCGCGAAACGTATAAAGGGAAACCAGCAAAAGAAAGACCCCGGCCCAAACAATGGCCTGTTTGACCGCCAAACCCAGTTCCGCCTGCGAACTGCCAACAATGCCGGTACTAATCAGGGCAATCAGGATAAGAAGGTAGATAAATTGTCCTCGATCATCAGTATTGGGAAGGAAATTTGGGGCAAGCAGTCCGATGCCAATCATTATGGCTGCAATGACCAGCGCAAAAAGAGTAAAAAATACAATGGCATTGCGCATTATTTTCTCCTGGCGACCATCTTATTAGGCTGGACAGTCATTTCAAATATATGAATTCCCTGGAATCACGAAATGCCTTAGCCTGATCATCCATGGATTCTTTATTAGGATAAGAGCGCGGTGCTATCTGATCCCCAAATGTTGCGCATGATTGTAGTGCTGGCCATTGTCGCTGTCATTGTTGTTTTTTATGCACTGGAAATTTTCTCGATCGAACTGGTTTCCGCCGGGGCTATTGCCACCTTTTTATTGCTGTTTCATTTCTGGCCTGTGCCGCAAAGCACATTTGGGTCAGAGAATATTCTGGCGGGTTTTTCAAATCCGGCACTGATTGCCATTCTGGCGCTCTTGGTGGTCGGGCAGGGCATGTTCCATACGGGTGCTATGGAAGGCCCTTCAAGAGTGCTGGCGGCCTCCTATGACCGCCACCCAACGCTGACCATGGCGGCTCTATTTGGTTTCGTTATGCTGGTCAGTGCGTTTATTAACAATACCCCCGTGGTGGTAATGTTTATACCTGTGCTGGTGACGATTGCCGCGCGAGTGGGCACCTCCGCCTCGCAGGTGATGATCCCTCTATCATATGTTTCGATACTGGCCGGCATGACCACCTTGATTGGTTCTTCAACAAATATACTGGTGGCTGACGTTTTGAAACGTGAGGGGCATATCGCTCTTGGATTTTTCTCTTTGGCCCCCATGGGGCTGGTGCTGGCTTTTGTTGGGGTTGCTTACTTATTGCTGATTGGGGTCAGGTTATTGCCAAAGCGTGATGGCGCAAAAAAAGAACATGGCTCAGGACGTCAATATATTGCCCAGATTGAGATCACCGCCAAAAACCCTCATCTGGGTGAGGTTCCAGTGGCAGGTATGTATCCACAATTACAAACCGTTACGGTGCGCATGGTGCAACGCGGCGATCGCATTTTTTATCCTCCCTATGATGATGATGCCACTTTGCAAGAAGGGGACATCCTTACCGTTGCGGCTACACGTAAAGCCCTCAGTGACTTGCTGATTTCTGATCCTGGTATCCTGTCTGGCATGTTGCGGACCGGCGCGGCTGAGGAGGATGCCAATCCAGAGGGCGCTTTGGCCATTACCGAAGCCGTTGTGGCACCTGGTTCGCGCTATATTGGCCGCACTCTTGAACAGATAGGTTTTAGAGCGCGCACAGGTTGCATTGTTCTGGGCATACAGCGCCGCTCGCACATGATGCGGCAAAAGCTCTCGACCATACGCTTGCAGGCTGGTGATGATCTTTTGTTGTTTGGCTCCAGGGTTGGTTTGCGCGCCTTGCGTCATGATAAAGACTTGCTTGTGCTTTTATGGTCTATGGCCGATGTGCCTGACATACGCCGCTCTGGCCGGGCAAGGTTGATTTTTGGTGCCGTTATTCTGGCGACGGCCAGCGGGTTTGTTCCTATTGTCGATGCCGCTCTTGCCGGAGCCGTGGCCATGGTCGTATTTGGTTGTTTGAATTTAAGACAAGCGGCCAGATCACTGGATTTGCGCATCTATCTTCTGATCGGGGCGGCCTTTGCCATGGGCGCCAGCTTGCAGGAAAGCGGTGCTGCTGAAATGATTGCCAATGCTGCGGTGACGGCGGCCATGCCTTATGGCCCGGCTGTGCTGCTTATTGGTCTGTTTGGGTTGGTGGCGGTGTTGACCAATATATTATCAAATGCGGCCACGGCGGTTTTATTCGCCCCGATTGCGGTGAATGCCGCCATTCAATTTGCCGACACCCCTGCCATGGAAGAAAAACTGGCTATAGCGGCGGTCATGACGGTGATTTACGCTGCTAATTGCTCATTTGCCACCCCGATTGCGTATCAGACCAATTTGCTGGTCATGGGGCCGGGACATTATAAATTCATGGACTATTTACGGGTTGGTGGGCCACTGGTCCTCTTATTGTGGCTGGTTTATGCCATCATTGCCCCTTATTATTTTGGCTTGAATTAAAACCTGGCGAGAACTGTACATTGACCCATCCGTTTCCTCTCAAACAATTACGGTTTTTTCTTACCTCACCGGCACCATGCCCGTATTTGCCTGGAAAAGTAGAGCGTAAACTATTCACACACCTGCATGCTCTTGATGGACCAGAACTGAATGACAGCCTGACACAGGCCGGGTTCAGGCGTTCACAAAACATAATCTATCGTCCGGCGTGCGAGGCCTGTTCGGCCTGCCAGTCAGTGCGAATTGTCGCGCAAGAGTTTATACCCAGCCGCACTCAAAAGCGTATCCACAATAAAAATTCCGATCTGGTTCGCCATGTAGAACCTGCCTTGGCCAGTGATGAGCATTATGCCCTGTTGTTGCGTTATTTGCGGGAAAGACACCCAAATGGCGGCATGGAGGATATCTCTTATGCCGATTATTTAAGTATGGTCGAGGATACGGCAGCGCGAAGTCAGGTGTGCGAATACCGCGATGGAAATGGTAAATTGCTGGCCGCCGTTTTGGTGGATTTACTTTGTGACGGCCCCTCACTGGTTTACAGCTTTTATGAACCCGCCATGCGTTCACGGTCTTTGGGCACCTATATTATTCTCGATCATATAGAGCAGGCTGTGCAGAACGAAAAACTCCATGTTTATCTTGGGTTTTGGATCAAAAACAGCAATAAAATGAGTTACAAAGCACAATACAAACCGTTAGAAGTGTTGCGTGCCAATGGTTGGACCTTAAAGGATGATGAAGATGAAACGTAGAACGTTGCTCACAACAGGTGGCCTTGGATTAGGGGTGGCTTTGGCCGCCTGTGGAGCGCCAAAGAGTGAGAAATCTAACGCATCAAATGGCGAAACGTCTCCGGCTGCCCCGATGGTGCAACGCAATAAGGCGCGCGTTTTAAGGTTAGTAACGTCCTGGCCAAAAAACTTTCCGGGGCTGGGAACGGTTGCCGAGCAAATTGCGCAAAATATTGGCGCATTATCAGGTGGAACTCTTGATGTTAAACTTTATGCCGCCGGGGAGTTAGTGCCAGCCCATGAAGAGTTTGATGCGGTGTCGTCCGGGGCGGCAGACCTTTATCATTCAGCAGAATATTACTGGCAGGGTAAGGCCAAGGGGTTTTCCTATTTTGCGGCAGTGCCTTTTGGCATGACTGCCATCGAAACTCTTGGCTGGATGAATGAAGGCAATGGCAATGTCTTATGGAACAAGCTCTCCGCACAATTCGGCCTGATCGCCTTTGCCGCCGGGTCCACTGGACACCAGATGGGCGGATGGTTCAAAAAAGAAATCAAATCCATGGATGATTTCAAAGGCTTGGTCATGCGCATGCCGGGTCTTGGCGGTGATGTGCTTAGCGAAGTTGGTTCCACACCAAAATTACTGGCAGGCGGCGCTATTTATCAGGCCCTGCAATCTGGGGCGATTGACGCCACAGAATGGGTGGGACCCTGGAATGACCTGGCTTTTGGGTTTTACCGTGAAGCGCCATATTATTATGGACCGGGCTTTCATGAACCAGGCTCTATAATCTCTCTTGGCGCAAATCTTGAAATGTGGAATAGCCTTAGTCCACAAGAACAAATGGCCATCAAGGGCGCCTGCGGCTGGGCTATGGCAACTTCTCTTGCAGAGTTTAGCTGGCAAAATGCCAAGGCATTAAACACATTGATCAACGAGCACGGAGTGCAATTGCGCAGTTTTTCTGATGATATTTGGAAATCATTGGGGGCGGCATCCAAAAAAGTTCTGGTCAATGTGGCGCAATCTGATGCGCAAACCGGTGAAATTCATGACAGCTATATGGCCGCGCTCAAAGAAGCCATTTCATGGTCATCTGTTTCTGATGGACCATATCTACGCATACGCTCGCTTGCAGGCATTTAATGGAGTTTCTGAGCGCCAACACCCCGGCTGGCTGGATTGTTTTAGGTTTGCAGCCTTTATTGCTGCTTTCCTTTGCCTTGTTGATTCAAGTCAAATTCGGACAGCCAAGCCAACGCCTCATAGACATTACTAAACAGCTCGTCTTTTGGGTGGATAAATTGAGCCTATACGTGGCAGGTGCTGTCAAATGGCTGGCATTGTTCATGGTTCTAATGGTGGCTGCACTGGTAATTACACGATACGTCTTTGGGGTTAGCGCGATTAAGGCACAAGAATCTGTCATATATATGCACGCCTTTCTCTTCTTGATGGCGGCTCCTGCTGCGCTTTTAACCAATACACATGTGCGTGTTGATATTATTTACGAAAAACTTTCCCCCAAAGGTAAAGCCTTTGTTGATTTTTTTGGCACGGTATTCTTGCTCATGCCAGTCTGTATGCTGATATTCAAGTTTGGTGGAAGCTATGCCTTGCGCGCCTGGGCCAGTCTGGAGGGTTCTCAGGAAGCCACGGGTTTACCAGCGGTTTTTCTTCTTAAAACCGCCATTCCGGTTTTTGCCATGTTGATGATGCTACAAGGCTCGGCAATGGCCGCCAGAGCTGCCTTGTTGCTGTGCAATTCCCCCCTGCCACCGGTGCAGGGCAAAGGAAATGCGGTGTAACACATGGCATTTTTTTTCCAGCACCTCGATCTGTGGATGTTTGTTGCCGCCATTGCAGTGCTGCTTTCAGGTTATCCGGTCGCTTTTGCTTTGGCAGGGGTTGCCTTGGGCTTTGCCGCCATTGGCATTGCCAACGGGCAGTTGGACCCCGCGCTGCTTGGAGCTTTGCCAAACCGGATTTATGGCGGCGTGATGACCCGTCAGGTCATGGTGGCGGTTCCCTTATTCATTTTTATGGGTGTGATGCTGGAAAGGTCAAAGATTGCTGAAGAACTACTTGAAACCATGGGAAAGTTATTCGGGCAGTTAAGGGGTGGTTTGGGGTATTCTGTAATTCTGGTTGGTGCCCTGCTGGCGGCATCCACCGGCATTGTCGGGGCTACGGTTGTGACCATGGGGCTACTTTCTTTGCCCACCATGTTGCGCCATGGATATTCACCCTCGCTTTCTGCAGGAGCCATCGCAGCCTCAGGCACACTGGGCCAGATCATACCTCCTTCTATCGTTCTGGTTTTACTGGGCGATGTTATGTCCAATGCCTATCAAAAATCGCAACTGGATACAGGTAATTTTGCCCCAAAAACCTTGTCTGTTGGCGATCTATTCGCAGGCGCATTGGTGCCCGGATTATTACTGGTCGCATTATATCTCGCCTGGATGGCCATTGTCGCCTTCTTTCGACCTGGCGCGGCACCGGCTGTGCAGCAAAAAGACACGGAAAAACCAGGGGTTATGCAAGTTTTAGGTGCGTTGGTGCCGCCTTTATTGTTGATATTTTCTGTTCTGGGCTCAATTTTAACCGGCATAGCGGATGTTACGGAAGCCGCCGGGGTGGGGGCATTGGGGGCATTATTTTTAGCTTCCATTCGCCTTGATGCAGCGTCTGGGTCCTCAGTCAATAAAATCAGGATATGGATACTGATAGGGGCAGCATCATTTGCCGGCATGATTTTTCTGGCGATGAGTATGGATTTGCGCGTTGGCCGGTCTGAGGTAAGTATTTCAGAAAGGATAGGGCAGGGCGTGGTTCTTGTTCTCACCTTACCCGCCCTTATTGGCACCGGGCTGGCGCTATGGAAGCTATACGCAAACCGGGTCTTGCATCAGGTAACGCAATCTACGGCACAGATTAGCGCCATGGTGTTTATTATATTGATCGGGGCAACGCTTTTTAGCCTGGTATTTCGCGGCCTTGGCGGTGATGAAAGTGTTGAACACCTTTTGTCTCAAACCGGAGGTGGTGCGGTGCGCGCAGTGCTATTGGTGATGGTCGTTATGTTCATCCTTGGTTTTTTTCTGGACTTTATCGAGATTACCTTTGTCGTGGTGCCCATTGTTGGTCCAATCCTGCTTGGCATGGGAGTGGATCCGATTTGGCTTGGGGTCATGATGGCCATTAACCTTCAAACCAGCTTCTTAACCCCACCCTTTGGTTTTGCGCTTTTTTATCTTCGCGGTGTTGCACCAATAGAGGTTAAAACAACGCATATATATCGAGGCGTTTTACCATTTGTTGCTATACAGGTGTTTGTTATGGCCGTAGTGGCCTTGTTTCCATCGCTGGCTACAGCATTGCCAAAAATGATTTATGGCTAAAACCAAAAAGGCCCGGTAATTACCGGGCCTTTTCATTCAATTTTCACCAGGCAGAGCTTAGCGATGAATAGTGAGCGATACACCAAATACCCGAGGGTCTTTGGTGAAACCAGTCAGATTGTTAAAATCAATGCCACCGATAACGTTTTTCTCATTGGTGATATTGCGCACGAAGAGTGCAAAATCGAGTGAGTCGTCATGGCGTAGATAGCCAAGCCGCAACCCACCTTCTAAGTTTCCACTGGATTTGAATTCAGCAGATTCATAAAGGAAAAAGTTGGTTTTTCCCTGTATGGACCAATCTGTAAAGGCGTAAATTTCACCATTATTGCCTGCATCTACCGAATAACGAGCCGTAAAGTTGCCCGTCATTTTTGGAGCTTGCGGGAATGGGTTGCCATTCACAAGCGCATTGCCAGCACCGTTTATTGGATCCAGCGGTGTGCACAAACCAGAGCCACAGATCGGCACGGCCAGATTGGGGTCCTTGAACTCAGTCTTGTTATAAGCAAAGCCTGCTGTTACCAGGAAGTTATCAGCGGCAAGCCATTCAAGATCGGTTTCAAAGCCATAACCAATGCCTTTTTTGGCATTGATGAGCTGGTTGAAGTTACCCGCACCACCAATGGCCGTAAGCTGCATGTTCTTGATACGGTAGTAATAAATATCAGCGTTCAAACGCAGGGTATTTTCAGCAAGCTCGGACTTGAAACCGGTCTCAATAGAATCGATGACCTCTGAACGGGCCGAAGAAGGCTGGCCAAAAAAGGCAACATCACGCCCCTGAATAGATGGCGCCCTAAACCCGCGCGCGGCACGGGCATAAAGGTTTACATTATCCGTGGCGGCATAATTACCGCTGAGATCCCAGCTTACCTTTTTACCATTAATAGTGACATCAGAAATCGGGAAATTGGTGGCGATAGCGCCGAGGCGTTTATTGTCTTCTGTGTAACGAACACCTGCAGTAACAACAAACTGATCTGAAAGATCGTAACTTCCCTGGCCGAAAATCGCCCATGAGCTGTTTGATTGTTTCAATACGGTTTCAGGTACAAAGAACGGATTGGTTCCAAGCGCGAGATCCATATTGAAATAATAGGCACCAACCTGCCATTTTGCGGGGCCGCTATTGTTGCTGGCCATGCGAAATTCCTGGGTGAACTGGTTATGTTCCTTGATGGAGCCTTCAGTCACTGACGGGAATGGGATAAACCCTGGGCCACCGCCACCTGGCAGGAAAACAGCCCCAAAACCACCGTCAATATCACCTATGCTGGAGCCATCGGCGGTTTGCAAAGAGGTGATTGAGGTGAAGGTTACGGCTTCGGCCTCATATTCCATTTTTAAAGTCAGGCCAGCATTGTTATAGGACTGAGCGTTGTTATTACCGCCATCAAAAAAGACCGTATCGCGAATAAAATTACCATTCAGACGATTGCTGCCAGTATTAAAAATATTGGCACGGAACAAGGTTGCTGAATTGCCATCAAGTGAACGGGCTTGTGCAATCAAAAGGGCGCTGAAATTCGCCGATGGTGTGAACAGCAATTGCAACCGGCCTGCCAGATCATCATAGCCACCAAGGACATTCTTGGCGCCGGTAAAGCCATTGTCGACCCAATCGTCTCTGTGAGCATAAAGGGCAGATATCCGCATGGACAATTTGTCTTCAATCAACGCGCCACCCATAGCACCGGTAAAGCGCATGGTGTTGTAGCGCGCCCAACTGGCCGAAGCATCAACTTCAAACTCTTCACTGGGACGAACAGAATCAAATTTGACGATACCAGCCGTGGTGTTACGGCCAAAGAGCGTTCCTTGTGGCCCTCGCAGCACTTCCACTTGTGCAACATCAAACAGAGGAAAACTTTTCAGTGCCACGTTTTCCATAACCACGTCATCCATAATCACGGAAACGGGTTGAGAGGCAGCAAGGTCAAAATCCGTATTGCCTAGACCGCGAATATAAAAACGAGGGGCAACACGTCCATTGGAAGATTCAATATTCAGGCTGGGGATTTTGGCCGATAGACCCAAAATGTCGTCACCACCGGAAAGAATGTTATCCAGAGCATCGCCCTTCATGGTGCTAATGGAAATTGGCACGTCCTGAATGTTTTCCGCCCGCTTTTGCGCGGTCACGATGATGATATCAAGACCATTATCATTAGTGGCTTCTTGTGCGCTTGCCGGCATTGCCAGGGCACCTGAAAGGGCCAGAGCGCCCACGCTGACTGCGCAGCTATAACGCGCTGCTGTTTTGATCGATGAGTTTTTCATAGAAAATAAGTTCCTGTAATCATTGGCGAATGAAAATTTGCCTGAAAGGGGAGTTATTGAGATGAGCTCTCTTTATGCCCTTTAGGCACAAAACACTAGATTATATGAGCATTTACTAAGGTAAAACGGTGGTTATGTGACATTTTAGGCACATGCAACCAGTGGCCTGGTTCACTGGTAATTTAACATGACAGGCACACTCTTTGTATTAAATGCCAGACTGGAAGCTATGTTTTTATTTTCAGTGGTCAGGGCTGCAAGGCAGGCGGGATAGAGTATGTGTTCCGCTTCCAATACACGTTTTCCCAGCGTGGTTTCATCATCACCAGTAACCACAGGCACAGCGGCCTGACCGATGATTTTTCCTTCATCCATGCCAACACTGACATAATGCACCGTACATCCATGCAATTTGACACCGCTTTGCAGAGCGCGCTTATGCGTATTTAACCCCTTGAAAGAAGGCAATAAAGAAGGGTGAATATTAATTAGTCGCCCCTGCCAGTCAGCAACAAATTTTTTTCCCAAAAGCCGCATGAACCCAGCCAGGCAGACCATATCAATCTGCTGTTGTTGTAATGTGTGGGTGAGCTCGTCTTCAAAGCCTTCGCGGGTTGCGTAAGCGTTGTGATCAATAAATTCAGTGAGTATCCCGCTCTGGCGTGCCAGTTCCAATCCACCGGCATCTTTAATGTTGGATATAACCAAAGCAATACGCGCTGGAAAGTCCGGGTTTTGACAAGCCTTAATCAGGGCCTGTAAATTTGAGCCACGCCCAGAAATCAGAACTGCAATTTTTTTGCGCTTATCGTGCATTAACCAACGCTATCCAATTTACCAGCAATCCATGCGGTTTCACCGTTGGCGCGGAGTTGCCTGATAACTTCGTCTGCCTTATCCGGAGCGACAACGCACAACATACCAATGCCACAGTTAAACGTGCGCTGCATCTCCTGATCCTCAATATGACCAATTTCCGCTAGCCAGTGAAAAACCGGTGGCATGTCCCAACTTGCATAATCTATATTGGCTACCAGGTGTTCAGGCAACATTCTGGGCGGGTTATCAATTAAACCACCGCCAGTGATATGAGCCACGCCCTTGATATAACCCGCATGAATGATTGGCAGTAATGAACGCACATATATTTTTGTTGGCGTTAACAAGGCCTCGGCCATGGTCATATTTGATGCGAAGGGGGCCGGGGAAGTCCATTCAAGGCCGGAGCGTTCCACGACGGCCCTGATCAGTGAATAACCATTTGAATGCGGCCCGGATGAGCCAATGGCCACCAATAAATCGCCCGTTTTCATACTGCCCTTGCGAGGTAGCAGCGCCCCTTTTTCTGCTGCCCCAACCACAAAACCGGCCAGGTCAAAATCCTTACCGGAATACATACCAGGCATTTCGGCGGTTTCGCCGCCAATCAGGGCGCATCCTGCATTAACACAACCACAGGCAATGCCTTCAATGACGATGGACGCAGAATCCGGGTCTAGTTTACTGCAGGCAAAATAATCAAGGAAAAACAAAGGCTCAGCGCCTTGCGCCAATATGTCGTTGACGCACATGGCCACCAGGTCAATGCCCACACGATCAAGATTATCACTATTGACTGCCACGCTTAGCTTCGTGCCCACGCCATCGGTGCCAGAGATCAGTATGGGGTTTGTGTATCCAGCGGCACCCAGGTCAAAAGCTCCACCAAAGCCGCCCAGGCCAGTGTCTGCCCCTGCGCGATTGGTTTTTTTGGTAATGCTACGCAATCTGCCCACTAATTGATCACCCGCATCAATGCTCACCCCGGCTTGCGCATAGCTAAGGCTGGTATCATGGGGTTTGCTCATCAATTGATTCCTTATGCCATTTTGCGCGCAACATACTGTGCCAAAGACGCAATGAGAACCTCTCGTCTATGCGAATAGGTCCAAAGTGTGACTTTCATTTATCGGGTTGCAAGGTGTATATTGTCCAAGATCACTTGATTTTGAGCAGGTTACACCATGTTACGTTTATTCTTAGTGGCTTTCGCGTTTTTTGGAACGGTTACAGGCGCCCTGGCAGGCAATCCATTTGAAATCACCGGTATCAGAATTGATGCAGTAAGGGAAAACGTTTCCAAAGCCCGCGAGCAGGCCATTCGTGTTGGCACCCTGGATGCAACCTATCGTTTGCTGGATCGGCTAACCCTGCCTGAAGACCGTTTGGTATTGGATCCACCATTGATCATCACCGAAGACATTGCGGAACAATTGGTAGCAGGCATTGAAATATCCAACGAGAAGCGAAGCCGCTCGCGTTATTTGGGGGAATTAGCCGTGACCTTTGATGCACAGGCCATACGTGCATTTTTACGTGCGAACCATCTTCCCTATGTGGAAAGCCAGGCCCTGCCTGTCCACATAATTGCCATATGGAAAAATGAAGAAGGGCAGGCGGTTCTCATGCCTGATAACCCTTTTACAACGGCTTTGAAGGATGGAAACTTTCAAAACCATCTGGTGCCATTGAAAATCGTTGACCTTGACGTAACCGAAGAAAATGAAGCCGCCATTGCATGGCGTCTGGCCAATTTTAATACGCAGTTATTAAGCGAAATATCCATTAATGCTGGTATCAATGAACTCATTATAGCTTCTGCAAGGCGCACTGGACCCGATCGTGTAACTATCAGTGCACGGCGTGTTTTCTTTGAAGACGGTGGGGTTTCAAGTATAATGAATATGGGCAATTTTGAAGGCATTGCGCCGTCATCAGGCCGCAGGCCCAATATTCTTCAAACAACATTAAAAATGGCTATGGAAAAACTGGCCGATGTGCTGGATACAGATTGGAAACATACAGCCATTGTGCGTGATAATTTTAGCCAGAGCATCCGCCTGACAGCACTTTATAACGGGATAAAGCAATGGCAGCGAATCCGTGATGCTCTGGGTAGTGTGTCTCTGGTGGAAGAAGCAAGACTGGAAGCCTTGAGCGCAGATGGAGCGCTATTGACGCTGACATATCGCGGTAATGAAGATCAGCTCATCCGGCGACTGGCACAAAAGGGTATAGAGTTGCAAAATGATGATCTAGGGCTGGTCGCCCGGATTCGTTAAGGGCTGGAGCTATGCAAACCCGTCAACTCTGGTTGGATCTTACGCCAAAAGGCGGCGCGTATCGAAAAGAAACATTCGTTACCGGCAAAAGTAATTTACTGGCGCGTTGCGCCCTTGAAAATTGGCGGCAATGGCCAGCCGGTGTATTGGCACTTACCGGACCTCCCGGTTGTGGAAAATCACATCTGGCACATTTATGGCAGCTGGAGACCAAGGCCCAAAAACTTGATCTGGATCATATTCCGCGCTCTGTTTCTGGTTCAATATTGATTGAAGACCTGCCAAATGGTCAAAACGAACGGGCTTTGTTTCGATTGATTAATACCGCCGCAAAGGGAAAAGTAAACGTGTTATTGACCAGCGCTCTGCCGCCACGGGGCTGGCCCTGCAAACTGCCTGATCTGACTTCTAGATTGGCCGCCATGCACACTATAACCATTGATGCGCCAGATGATGTGGTTTTATCTGGTATATTAAATAAACTTTTTGCCGACAGGCAGATCGCGGTCGATCAGGCCGTTATCAATTACTTGCTTAGCCGTATGGAACGATCCAGTGCCGCTGCGCTTGATATTGTTGAGCGTATCCATGCCAGAGGGCATGATTTGAAACAAAACATTCGCCTGCCTTTAGTGCGAAATGTCATGCGCGAATTTGAACAGGAGAATCAACCCGCTGATCTGTTTGATCATGCAAAAGCAAACCATCAGGAAACGCTCTCATGAATACAACACACATTCATGCAGATAAAAAGGGTGATCTGTTACAGTCCCCGGAGCGTTTTTTGAACCGCGAACTCAGTTGGCTGCAATTTAATGCAAGGGTGTTGCAAGAAGCAGAAAACAAATGCCACCCTTTATTGGAACGCCTACGGTTTTTGTCTATATCCGGCTCTAATCTCGATGAGTTTTATATGGTTCGTGTGGCGGGCCTGCGTGCCCAAATTCGTGCAGGCATTACCCGCAAGAGCCAGGATGGCTTAACACCAGCAGAGCAGTTGGCGCGCATCAATGCGGCGGCGGCCGTGCTCATGCAGGACCAGCAACGCATTTGGCGTGAAATGCAGCTAAAACTCAAAAGAGTTGGCGTTCATATAACGCAGGCAAACGAACTAACCGGAGATGAACGCCAACAATTGCATCAGGTATTCAGGACCCACGTATTCCCTTTGCTAACACCTTTGGCCATTGACCCGGCCCACCCCTTTCCTTTCATTCCCAATCTGGGGTTTGCGCTGGTGTTAAAATTGCGTCGCGCTCAAGACGGTAAAAGCATGAATGCGCTTGTGCCTATTCCTTCAGGAGTTCCCAGATTCATTGAGATAAACAGCGAAAACAGGACAAAGGACGGGGCGTTAGTGAAACGCTATATTCCGCTTGAATCCGTGCTTGCCTTTTTCTTTGAGGATATTTTTCCAAGTTATATCGTTGAAGAATCCGGTGCTTTTCGATTGTTACGCGACAGCGATATTGAAATCGAAGAAGAAGCCGAAGACCTGGTGCGACAATTTGAAAGTCTGATCAGGGAACGAAAGCGCGGGGTTGTGGTGCGGGTAAAATTTGATGCCAGCACGCCGGAATCCCTACGCCAGTTTATTATCGAGCAGCTAGGGGCTGATCATCGTGATGTAGCGCCGGTAGATGGTATTTTGGGTATTAGTCAACTGGACCAGCTCATTTCACCAGAACGCCAGGACCTGTTATTTGCGCCTTATGAGCCACGTTTTCCTGAACGCATACGTGATCACGGCGGCGATTGTTTTGCCGCCATTCGAGAAAAAGACATTTTGATTCATCATCCTTACGAATCTTTTGATGTGATGGTACAGTTTCTCAGGCAGGCCGTTGCTGATCCTGACGTCGTCACCATCAAGCAAACACTTTACCGGACCTCCAAAAGCTCACCCATTGTAGCGGCGCTGATTGCGGCGGCGGAAGCCGGGAAAAATGTTACGGCCCTGATCGAGCTAAAAGCGCGCTTTGATGAAGAAACCAATTTAAACCTTGCCCGTGCTCTTGAACGCGCCGGAGTGCAAGTGGTTTATGGCTTTATCGAATGGAAAACACACGCTAAAATTAGTCTGGTAGTTCGGCGCGAGGGGGAGGCTTTGCGCACTTATACGCATTTTGGTACCGGTAATTACCATCCGGTGACGGCGCGGATATATACGGATTTATCTCTGTTTACTGCCGATCCGGCTTTTGGTCGCGATGCGGTGCGTGTTTTCAATTATATTACCGGCTATGCACAGCCAGAGGCTTTGGAACGTATTGCCTTGTCGCCGCTAAATTGCAAATCCACACTTTTGCGCCTGATTGCTACCGAGGCAGAAAATGCACGGTCTGGTAAACCCAGCGGCATTTGGGTGAAACTCAATGCGTTGGTTGATCCTAAAATTATAGACGCGCTTTATGAAGCCAGCACCGCTGGTGTGCCCATAGACATGGTCATTCGTGGTATCTGTTGTCTGCGCCCTGGGGTGGCGGGCTTATCCGAAAACATCAGGGTCAAGAGTATTATCGGCCGGTTTTTAGAGCATTCACGCATTGCCTGTTTTGCTAATGGCAAGACAATGCCATCGAATATGGCCAAGGTTTATATATCATCTGCGGACTGGATGCCGCGCAATCTGGACCGCCGGGTAGAGGTGCTATGCCCCATTCAAAACCCCACTGTGCACCGTCAGGTCCTTAACCAGATCATGGAGACAAATTTGCAGGACCAGGCACAAAGCTGGAATATGGGCCCCAATGGCAACTTTATGCGCGTTGATACGACCAGTTTAGATAAGCCCTTTAGTGCCCACACCTATTTCATGACCAACCCGTCATTATCAGGGCGCGGCAGTGCCCTGAAACATGACCAGCCAGAACTTTCTAAAATACGAGGGCAGTGATTGTGTCAGGCAGGGGGAATAAATCAGTAAATGGCCTGCCAAAAGGCCTTGTGGACAAGGCAGTTATCGATGTGGGGTCTAACTCAGTTCGTCTTGTCGTATTCAGAACGTATGACACATTTTTCCAACCAGTATTCAATGAAAAGGTTCTTGCAGAGCTGGGGCGGGGCATTTCAACAACCGGTGAGTTAAACCCGCAAGGCAGAAAGCTCGCTCTGGACGCCTTGAAACGCTATCAGCGGATCATAAAAGCGCGCGGTGTTAAAAATGTGCTTGCTGTTGCTACGGCTGCCGTGCGCACAGCAAATGATGGTCAGGAATTTATCAAGGAGATTAAAGAACTAACGGGACTAAAAATTTCGGTTATCGAAGGCGCAGAAGAAGCGAGACTTTCTGCACTTGGCGTCATCGCAGGTGCTCCCGATGCGGATGGTGTTGCGGGGGACTTGGGCGGTGCATCCCTGGAGTTGGTGCCCGTGCGAAAGGGGCGGGTAAAACGTGGTGTATCCCTACCTGTTGGGCCGCTTTCCATGCTAAGCACTGAGGAGTTTAATCATGCCGAAATGACCACCCGCATTGATGATGCGCTGGATAAAGCATCCTCGCAATTTTCTCAATCTGAGAGTGGGAGTTTCTATGCAGTTGGTGGGGCATGGCGCTCGCTTGCGCTGGTCAATATGGCCGTAAAGGGCCATCCTTTACGAGTATTGCATAATTACACGATTAGTAGAAATGAAGCCTTTGATCTGGTACACCTTGTCGGTGCACAAAGCCCTGAATCTTTAAGGCGAACGCCAGGCTTATCTTCCCGCCGCGCACCATTCTTGCCCTTTGCAGCCTTATTACTCGAACGCATTTTACAACATCAGTTATTTGAAAGCGTTACCATCTCAGCTTATGGGCTAAGAGAAGGTCTGCTTTATGAGCAACTTGGCTCTAAAGCCCGCGCCGTTCATCCGGTGTTGGCCGGTGTTAAGGCTTTGGCGCAGCAAAACTGGTCATCATCGCGTTTTGGCAGTGAGGCCCAGCGTTGGTTGCAGCCAGTTATACCGGCTCTCAATGAACCTTATGGTCAAAAACGCTCTGAATTACTGGTAGCGGCGGCCTGTCGGCTTGCAGATATCGGGGCACGACTGCACCCTGATCACCGGGCCGAAATTGCTTTTGATATTGTGCTGTTTGCTCCGTTTGCAGGCCTTTCCCACGCAGAACGCGCGGCCTTGGCGCTTTGTATTTTTTATCGCTATGGCGGCGATTCAGAACCACCCAGAAGCGGTCTGATCGGCCAGTTGCTTGGTAAAAAACAAAGGGACTGGGCTTATGGTCTGGGTATGAGTTTGCGTTGCGCTGCTGCTGTCTCTGGACGAACCGCAAAATTATTAAAACGCACACAGATTGAAATGGATGATGGCAACATTCAATTAACTGCCCGCGTTGACGCTCAAGAATTATTGACTGCCAGAGCAGAAAAACGCTTTGAAGCCATGGCTAATGCCCTGGGTTTGGCAATAGGTGACTAATTACAAAGGTTTATAAGGGGCAGGGCCCTAAGATAAAGACACAGCCTTAATCGCGTGTGCGTTTCTCTATAACAGCCCTTTTGTGCTCTACTGTAAGGCTAATGTCGCCGTGTTTCAGACGCAGGGCATCTTCGCCAAAGGCTTCTCTTCGCCACCCGCGCAGAGCCGGAATATCGGCATCGTCATAAGCGGCCAGTTTTTCTATATCGGCGGCATTGGCAATCAGGCGTGGCGCAACACCCAGGTCTTCTGCTTTGATGCGCAAAAGGACTTTTAGCATTTCAACAACAGGGCCAAGACCAGATGGCATGGCCGCTGGACGTTCAATTTTTGGTGCATGTTTTCTTGGATCAGCCAGCGCTTCATTGATAACACCAAGCAATTCCTTTGCCATAGAGGAGCGCTCAAAACCTCTGGGAATTGCCCGCATCCGCCCTAGCGCTTCAATGGAGCGTGGGGCCTGTTGCGCCAATTCGTAAATAGCATCATCTTTAAGTATGCGTCCACGGGGCTTATCACGGGTTTGTGCCTCGCGTTCGCGCCAGCGCGTCACCAGATGTAATATAGCCAGCCATTGCGGTGAATATTTGCGTATTTTCATCCGATGCCAGGCATCTTCCGGGTCAAATTGATAAATGGCGGGATTGGTCAGGCTTTGCATTTCCTCATCGACCCAGCTTAAACGCTGATGGTCTTCCAGGCGACCTACCAGCAAGGGATAAAGATCGCGCAAATGCGTCACATCCCCAATCGCATAGGTCAATTGCTTTTCTGATAAAGGACGACGTGACCAATCCGTAAAGCGGGAGCCTTTATCAACGCTACGTTTCAACATTTTCTGCACCAGCGTGTCATAGCCAATAGAATCGCCCAATCCAGCAGCCATGGCGGCAATCTGGCTGTCAAAGAGGGGCAGGGGAACTTCACCCATCAAACGATAAAAAATTTCAAGATCCTGACGGGCGGCGTGGAAAACCTTGGTAATCTGTGTGTTGGCCATCACCGAAAGAAAAGGGCGCATGTCCAAACCCTCAGCCAAAGGATCAATAATGGCTTCAACATCACCGCCGGCCACCTGTATCAGGCAGAGCTTTGACCAATAGGTGCTTTCTCTTAAAAATTCTGTATCTACGGCAAAAAACTGACACTTTTGCAAGTCAGCACATACCTTTTCCAGGGTTTTGTTATCGGTGACCATTACCATGATTTTTTGATCCCTCGGTAGAGCATGAAAGCAGCAAAACAAAGACTTACAATGGCAATGCCAGCATAAGCACTAGACAGTGGAAGATGAGAGCGGGCCACGCCAATCAAGGCCAGTTGGCCGGTAGAGGCGCCAGCAGCATTCATCACGGCACCTCCTGCCAAAATCCGTGCGCGCGATTTTTCCGGTGCCCTATGTTGTGACATGGCTTGCAGGGGCACCACGAAAACACCGGAAAAAACGGACATGGCAAAAAAGTCAAACAATAAGCGCCAGTTTCTTTTGTCGGCAAAAAACTCATTCAACCCGCCCAGAGGTGCAACCATGCGTCCGGCGCTGGCCATCATCACATCTGCGGCAAAAAGAGAGAGCAATACAGCACCAACGATAGACAGCCATAATACATCCTTATTGCGGGTTGCCGCCGCACAGCCCAGAGAGCCAAAAGCAGCACCAAGGGTAAAAACAGCCATAAAAACAGAAACTACGCTTTGATCCATATAGAGTGAATCATGGACCAGTAATGGTAAAACCGTTATGGATGCTGCACTGGCTGTCCAGAACCAGGCGATGCCGATAAGTGGGCGCAGGGCGCGCGGCTCGGAAAATAGATTGGCCATGGTGTTCCAGGTGCCGGAAAAAATATTCCAGTTGAGTTTCAGGTCTGGTGCAGCCGCTGACTTCGTTGGCATCATGCGCATGAATAGCCAGCCAAAAACAGCCAAAATAACCAGCATGGCGCCAATGATAACAGGGCCCATGGATTGTCTTATCAGGAGTATGCCAACCAGTGAGCCAGATAGTATCGATAAAAATAAAGTGCCGCTGATCATGGCATTACCAGGAACCAATTCCTTGCGACTGAGGTAATTGGGAAGGCTCGCCAGTTTAGCAGGCGCAAAAATAGCCGATTGAGCGCCCATAAAGAAAAGCGTGATAAATAATATTGGTCCGGAATTCAGGATGAACCCGGCTGCTGCACCCAGCATGAGGAAAATCTCGCCAAGTTTTGTGGCTTTTAATACCTGATCGCGCGGGAAGCGATCCGCGATCTGTCCGGCAATAGCCGAAAATAAAAAGAAAGGCAGTGAAAAAATTGTAGCAGCCACGGGTACCAGAACCGCGCTTGACATTCCTTGCAATTGCAGGCCGCCAAAAGTGATCAGAATGATCAGCGAGTATTTGAATACATTATCGTTAAAAGCACCAAGGGATTGGGCCACCAATAAAGGAAAAAAGCGACGTTCCTTTAATAGTTGCAGGGCCGTTAAATCGCTCATGAATTATTATCCAGATAGGCGCGAACCGCCAAAAACACATCATTAAACATGGCTTCGGTAAGACGCCCGGTATTGGTATTATACCTTGAGCAATGGTAACTGTCGAACAAACGATAGGTCTTGCCATTACTGGTGAGTTCATGCTCGGCCCGGTGGGCAAATGGATATGCTGCCCGGCGCAACCCCAGTGTGGAGATGATATTGTCATGGGCAATGCGCCCCAGAGCAAAAAGCGCGATAACATTGGGAAGATGGGCAAGGCGGCTAATCAGAAAAGGGCGGCAATTGCGGGTTTCTTCACCCGTTGGCTTGTTCTGCGGTGGCACACAACGCACGGCATTGGTAATCATACAGTTAACAAGGCGCAAATCATCCTGACCATTTTTATCGAATTTACCACGGGAAAACCCATGTTTTGCCAAAGCCTTATATAGCAAATCTCCAGCACCGTCTCCGGTGAATGGGCGCCCTGTGCGATTGGCCCCGCCCCGCCCTGGGGCCATGCCAATGATCAACATTTTGGCACTCTCTTCGCCAAAGGAATCCACAGGGCCATTATGCCAGGACGGCTCAACGCGTGCGATTTCTTTTATATAGTCCACAAGACGTGGGCATAGTGTGCAATTGGCGGGGGCTTCAGGAGGGGTATTTGTGCGCATGAAACGATTCAAACTACGGTTTCAGAATCTTGACGGGCAGGGCGCGTAAGCAAGGGTGCCAGATCATTCAGCTCAATAAATGAATCCGCTACGCGGCGTAATTCATCAGATGCAACGGGTGGGTTAGAGTATGTTGTAGAGACCACGGACACGCGCACACCTTTGCTCTGGATAGCTTTGACAAGAGGACAGAAATCACCATCACCGGAAAACAGTATGATATGATCCAGCCATGGCGCGGCCTGCAGGGCATCAACGGTAATATCAACATCCATGTTGCCTTTTACACGTTTGCGGCCATTTGTGGGATCAATATATTCTTTAGCGGACTTTGTAATGACGTTGAAACCGTTATAGTCAAGCCAGTCCACCATTTTTTTCAAAGGCGAAAATTCCTGATCTTCAATTAGGGCAGTATAATAGTTTGCACGGACGAGACGACCGCGTTTGCGAAACTCATCAAGCAGTTTTGAATAATCAACCTCTATATCCAAAGCCCGCAAAGCAGCGTAAAAATTTGCACCGTCAATGAAAAGTCCAAGGCGTTCATCGGGATAAAATGCCATTTTAGTATCTTTCAATAAATGGATTAAATCGTGGTTCAAAAATGTAACAAAGCCTATATCGCCTTTGGTGCCAACCTCTCTTTTGAAGGTAAAACACCTGCAGATATTATTTTCAAGGCAGTCAATTCCCTAAATGAAAGAAAAATTAGGGTGCTTTCATTGTCCAGGCTCTGGCATAGCCCGGCATGGCCTGACCCCAAGGAGCCTTCGTATGTAAACGCCGTTGCCGTCATTAGCACAGCAATACCACCATTTATGCTGTTGCAGACATTAAGGCATGTTGAGCAAAAGTTTGGCAGAAAACGCACAATACGAAATGCGCCGCGCACTCTGGATATTGACCTTCTTTCCTATGCCGATGTGCGTCTTCAAACGCGGCGATTGACACTGCCGCACCCACGTATTGCCGAACGTGCATTTGTATTATTACCGTTATTGGATGTCGCTCACGACTGGCGTATGCCAGGCACCGGTCAAACGATTGATTGTATGATCAATAATTTAACGCATTCAGCAAAAATGAACATTTTTCCACTCAATCACATAAAATGGCTATAATCACTGCAATCTAAAGGATGTTTTGGCTTGCTTCGTATTCGCGGCGAGGTTATGCAGACGTGTTTCCTCCAAGGTTTTATGCCCAGATACCGGAGTGCCCTATGGCTCGCGTTACCGTCGAAGATTGCATTGAAAAAGTTGACACCCGTTTTGACCTGATATTGCTGGCGGCGCATCGTGCGCGCACTATCCTGTCCGGGGCGCCTTTGCTGGTTGATCGGGATAACGATAAAAACCCTGTTGTGGCGCTTCGCGAAATTGCTGATGAAGTCATTAGTGTCGATACACTGACAGAGAGTCTGATATCCTCTTTGCAAAGGGTTTTACCGGAAGAGGACAGCGGTGAAGAAACCGAGCGCATGGCTATTGAGCACCAAAAAGCTGATGCCGCCATTTCTGAAGTTGATATGCTCAAGGCGCTGACAGCTGATCGTGATGGCGCACCAGACAATCGTTTCTGACAACATTCCCGCATCGGCATTATCCAGTGATGCCAACACACCTGAACAAGGGTGCGCCGTTACCAGCATACCCACAGCTGATGAATTGGTTGAGGCGATTCGCGTCTATGACCCTGGGCTGCATGAAGATAAAATACGTGCGGCCTATGCGTTTGCACATAAAATGCACGGAGAGCAGTTACGCGCCTCTGGCGAGCCATATTACGGTCATCCGGTAAGCGTGGCCTGGATTTTGGCAGATTTACACCTTGATCCAGCCAGCATCATTACCGCTTTATTACACGATACGGTCGAAGATACAGAAACTACGCTATCTGACCTTGAAGAGCATTTTGGTAAAGAAGTTGCTTCACTGGTCAACGGAGTAACCAAACTGGGCGGTTTGGAGCTGATGTCCGCACGAACACAGCAGGGCGAAAACCTGCAAAAATTTGTTCTGGCGATTACTAAAGATGTGCGGGTTCTGCTGGTTAAACTGGCCGACCGCTTGCACAATATGCGAACCCTGCATTTTATTCCACGGCGCGACAAGCGTGAACGCATCGCCCGCGAAACCGCTGAAATTTACGCCCCGCTTGCCAGACGGATCGGCATTCAGAAAATTTGTGCGGAGCTGGAGGATCTGGCTTTTCGTTATCTAAACCCACCTGCATGGGTATCCATAACCAGAAAACTGCAAACACACAGGGATAATACTGCGGTTCAGGTAGGCGATATGTCCAGAGCCATATCCGAAAGGGTCATGGCCGCCGGGATAACAGCACGTGTGTTTGGCCGGGAGAAGCGGCCCTATTCAATCTGGCGAAAACTGGAAAGACAGGCCATTACGTTTGATGAATTGGCCGATGTGTATGCGTTTCGCATTATTGTGGATAGCCCGGAGGATTGCTATCGCGTTTTGGGATTGGTCCATTCCACCTGGCGCTGTGTCCCGGAACGCTTTCGGGATTTCATTTCTGTGCCCAAGCCCAATCACTATCAATCCCTGCATACAACAATAATAGGCCCCGGAAACGTAAAAGTGGAATTACAGATACGGACCGAAGAAATGGACCGGATCGCCGAAGAAGGCGTAGCGGCGCACTGGCGCTATAAACAGGGTGGGTATGCCTATGACACCAGCACCGGCGGTGATCCTCTTGAAATGCTTAAACCCTTGCTGGAAATTCTGGAATATGGCGGTGATCCGGATGATTTTCTGGAACATGCCAAGCTGGAAATGTTTCAGGATCAGGTATTTGCCTTTACTCCCAAAGGTAAGCTGATTTCTCTTCCCGCCGGGGCAACGGCGCTGGATTTTGCCTATGCGGTGCATACTGATATTGGCGATGATTGCGTGGGGGTACGGATTAATGGCCGCGAGCGCCCATTAAGAACACTGCTCAACAATGGTGATTCCGTTGATATTATTCGCGGTGGCATCGCCGAACCTCCGCGCGGGTGGGAAGGCATGGTTGTTACCGGGCGCGCACGCTCGGCCATACGCCGCCTGACCCGTGAGGTGGAACGCAAAGAATTTGAAAAACTGGGCCGAGCCTTTGTGGAACGCCTGTTACGCCGCGAAGGCATTAAAGGCACAGTGGTTCTGAAAGATGCCCGTAAACGGTTGGGTTTCAAAACCAATAAAGAGCTTTATGGACAGGTTGGTCGTGGTTTGCTCAATACCGATAAATTACTGGATGCCCTTTTTCCAGGACGGGCTGATGAGGACGCTGACAATATGCGCCAGCGTGAACTGGTCAGTGATGAAACCGCGCCTTTTTATGTGCGGGGCAGTGATGTTAAGCCGGGCGCTACCTTGCATTTTTCCCACTGCTGCACACCTTTGCCGGGGGACCGGATTATCGGGGTGAAGGCCTCCAGACACGCGATTAACATTCATACGATTGATTGTGAATTGCTGGCAAAATATGAAGATGAGGAAAACAAGCTGATTGATCTGAGCTGGACACCGCAAGCGGGCACACAATCAGCCTCGATCGGTAGAATACTGGCTACCGTGGTGCATCAGCCTGGCGCGCTGGCAGAAATTGCAGATGCGGTTGGGCGCTCCAAGGGGAATATCATGGATGTTAAATCTCTGGCGCGGGCCACTGATTTCTTTGAAATGTCATTTGATGTAGAAGTACTCGGTGCCAAGCATTTATCGCATATTATTGCCGCCATGCGCGCCTGTAACAGTGTTGTATCGGCGCACCGCGCCAGAGCCGGTTTTCTGAAGGAAGATGACAATCATGAACACCAATGAAGTTTTGCAGGAATTTCAGGAAGCTGGCGCTCTGCTTGAAGGTCATTTTATTCTTTCTTCGGGCAGACATAGTTCATTTTTTTTACAAAAAGCATTTGTATTTATGGACCCGGCACGCACTGAAAAATTATGCAGTGCGCTAGCCAACAAGGTTAAAAAATCTAATTGCGGCGCAATTGATTATATTATCTCTCCTGCGGTTGGCGGCATTATTCCCGGTTACGAAACCGCTAGGCATTTGCAGGTGCCAGCCATGTTTGTGGAGCGTGAGGATGGAGAATTTCGCCTGCGTCGGGGGTTTTCCATTCCGGCAGGTGCCAAGGTGTTGATCGTTGAAGATATTGTCACGACCGGGCTATCATCACGAGAATGTATCGACGCCGTGCGAAAACTTGGCGGCGATGTAATTGCCGAAGCCTGCCTGATCGATCGCTCAAATGGTAAAGCTGATGTCGGGGCAAATTTAATAAGTCTGGCACAAGTGGACTTTCCCACCTATGCCGCCGATGAATTGCCTGCTTCGCTAATCGCTATTCCTCCTCACAAACCAGGCAGTCGGGATTTACACGCATGATCCCCCATACTCACCCAAGACTTGGCGTTAATATCGATCATGTTGCAACGATCAGAAATGCCAGAGGTGGGGACTATCCCGATCCGGTAAAAGCAGCCCATATGGCCGCCAAAACCGGTGCTGATGGCATTACGGCCCATTTGCGCGAAGACAGACGGCACATCACCGATCGTGATATTGAGCGCCTGGGCGCCGAAATTGATTTACCCTTGAACCTTGAAATGGCGGCAACAGAGGAAATGTTACGTATTGCCCTGCGCGCCAAACCGCATGCCGCCTGCATTGTTCCTGAAAAACGCGAAGAGCGCACTACCGAAGGCGGCTTGGATGTTGCCAGTCAAGTGGACCATCTGGCCCCCTTTGTTGATGCGCTCAAATCTAATGGAACACGGGTATCCCTGTTCATTGAACCCGCACAGAATCAATTGGAGGCCGCCGTATCATTGGGTGTACCGGTGGTAGAGCTACATACAGGGGCCTATGCCGATGCCTGTAATGTCGGCTTGCAAGAAAAGGCGATGCAGATTTTGCAAAGCTTACAGGCTGGCGCAGCCTGGGGGCAAAATGAGGGACTTGAAATCCATGCCGGTCACGGCCTGACTTTTGATACGGTACAGCCAATTGCCCGCATCCCTGGAGTCAAAGAGTTGAATATCGGGCATTTTTTGATCAGCGAGGCAATTTTTTGCGGCCTAACCGATGCCATTTCTCATATGCGAAAACTTATTGCTGAAGCCGATGGCAGGTCATTGTCATGATATTGGGCGTTGGTGCCGATTTATGTGATATATCACGCATTGAAAAAACACTATCCCGATTTGGAGAGCGCTTTACCAACCGGGTATTCACATTGATAGAACGTAATAAATCGGACAAACGCAAAGAACGCGCTGCCTCTTATGCAAAACGCTTTGCCGCCAAGGAAGCCTGTTCCAAAGCTCTTGGAACCGGGATGAAATTTGGCGTGGCCTGGCGTGAGTTGGGGGTTGTAAATTTATCTTCTGGCAAACCCACCATGGTTCTTAGTGGCGGAGCAGCAAGCCGTCTGGACGCGCTGACACCAACAGGGTATCAGCCAATAATCCATTTAACGATAACCGATGATTATCCCATGGCGCAGGCATTTGTCGTGATTGAAGCAAGGAAACTATAAAATGGCAGATAATGTTAGCGATAGTGCCAAGGCAGATAGTGTGGACGAGTGGAAAGAAACCATTCGCACCATATTCTGGGCGCTCATTATTGCCGCCATTTTGCGGACCATACTGTATCAACCCTTCACCATTCCGTCAGAATCCATGCGCCCGCAATTGCTGGTCGGAGATTATCTGATCGCTTCCAAATATCCCTATGGCTATAGCCGTTATTCACTTCCCTTTGCGCCTAAATTATTTTCCGGGCGTATTTTGGCTGGCCAGCCAGAGCGTGGCGATATCATAGTTTTCAAATGGCCACGGGATAATAAAACCGATTATATTAAAAGGCTTATCGGTTTACCTGGTGATAGTATTCAGGTGCGAAACGGGCGCGTATTTCTTAATGGTAAAGCACTTTCTCGCGATTATGTGGATGATGAAACCATAAAAGAGCACCGTGGAGGAACCCGTTTGGTGCAGCGGTTTCGTGAAACCATGCCCAACGGCCATAGCTATATCACCTACAATATGACTGATGATTTCAGGTATGATAATACACCCGTTTATAAAGTCCCAAAGGGGCATTATTTCATGATGGGCGACAATCGCGATAACTCTCTGGATAGCCGGGACTGGGGCTTTGTGCCTGCGCAAAATCTGGTCGGGCGGGGTGAAGCGATCCTGGTTTCTGTCAACGATAAATTTAGTCTTTTCAGACCCTGGACCTGGTATCATTTTCGGGGCCGGGTGTTTGTCAGTTTGCGGAAAAGCAGGTGACGGATACTGCATCAACAACACTTGGCCAATTTCAATCCAAAATTGGCTATGCTTTTAGCAACATAGAATTACTGCAACGGGCTCTGACACATTCCAGTTTTGGCGATGGCCGCCAGGAAGTGCGCGATAATGAACGCCTGGAATTCTTGGGTGACAGGGTTCTTGGGCTGCTCGCTGCACGGTTTTTATTTGATGACCAACATCGTTTTGAAGAAGGCGATATGGCCCCGCGTCTTAACGCGTTGGTACGTAAAGAGGCCTGCGCCCGTGCCGCAAAACTGGCCGGGGTTGGCGAGGTTTTACTGCTTTCCAAAGCCGAGGATCGTGCTAGTGGCCGTGATAAAACCAGCATTTTGGGTGATGCCTGTGAGGCCCTGTTAGCGGCGCTCTATCTTGATGGCGGCATGGAAGCAGCCAAAGCCTTTTTTGACCGGTATTGGCAAGATGATCTTGAAAATGCTCATCTCTCCAGGACAGATGCCAAAAGCAAATTGCAAGAATGGGCCCAAGGTCATGGTCATGGCTTACCGATTTACACCCTTTTGGAACGCACCGGCCCTGACCACGCCCCAAAATTTCTTATTGAGGTAAAGGCCGGCAGTCATACGGCGCAGGGCAGGGCACATAACAAACAAGAAGCAGAACGTCTCGCCGCCAGTAGCTTATTGAAAACGCGTGAAAAACATGAATAAGGATTCCCAGGGAACCTCAAGGTGCGGATTTACCGCTATTATTGGTGCTCCCAATGCCGGTAAATCCACACTGGTCAATGCCCTGGTGGGTGCCAAGGTAACTATCGTGACCCACAAAGTGCAAACCACACGCTTTAATGTGCGTGGCGTGCTCATTGAGGAGACAAGCCAGATCGTTCTGGTTGATACACCTGGTATATTTACGCCCAAGCGCGCCCTGGACCGGGCCATGGTCCAGGCGGCCTGGAACGGGGCGGCGGAGGCCGATAAAATCATCCATCTGGTGGACGCTCCCGCCTATGCGCGCGTATTGCTGGAGCAGAATGCCAAACCCCAGGATCAACTGGCATTTAAGGATGTAGATCGCATTATTACCGGATTGAAAACCCATAAGCTGAAGGCAGGCCTGGCCTTGAATAAAATTGATATGCTGGCCAAGGAAGATTTGTTGAAATTGGCAGAACATTTCAGTAATACAGGCAGTTACACTGAAACTTTCATGATCAGTGCCAGCAAGGGGCATGGACTGAAAGCGCTTAGACATACCTTGGCAACAACCATGCCGGAAGGCCCATGGCACTTTCCCGCAGATCAGATCGCGGATCTGCCAGCGCGATTACTGGCCGCTGAAATCACTCGTGAAAAACTGATGCTGCGCGTGCATGAGGAACTGCCCTATGCCGCCAGTGTGGAAACCGAAAGCTGGGAAGAACACCGCAACGGTGCCGTGCGTATAGGCCAGGTGATTTATGTGCAACGTGATAGCCAGCGCAAAATCGTGCTTGGTAAAAATGGTCAGGTTATCAAAGCCATAGGGGCGACATCCAGACAGGATTTGTCTAAATTGCTGGATCGTAAAGTGCATTTGTTCCTGCATGTTAAAGTGCGGGAGAACTGGTCCAGGGATAGGCAGCATCTGGCCCTTTTTGGTCTGGAACTCGAATAATGGAATGGAGTGATCGTGCCATTATCCTCAATGTGCGCGCTCATGGTGAAGCGAGTGCCATTGTCGAGCTTCTCACTCCCAAATATGGCCGTCATACCGGTCTGGTTCGCGGTGCCACGGCAAAGCGTATGCGCGGCCTGTTGCAACCTGGCAATGTTGTTCAGGCCCATTGGCGGGCGCGGCTCTCTGAACATCTTGGCATTTATACCATAGAGGCCATAGAATCGCGCGCGCCTGCGCTCTTTGATGATGCGTTAGCGCTCAGTGGTCTTGGTGCGGCTTGTGCCATGGCTTCGCTTACCTTGCCAGAACGTGAGGCTCATCAGGGTATTTTTGATGCCTTTGACATGCTGGTCGCGCAAATGAGTGAGATTGATGTCTGGCCCGCCCTATATGTGCGCTGGGAAGTCGGCATTTTACGCGAGCTTGGTTTTGGGCTGGCACTTGATCGTTGCGCAGCGACGGGGTCTGGCGAGAACCTGAGCCATGTCAGTCCCAGAAGCGGGCAGGCGGTTAGCGCCGGTGCAGCCGCGCCATATCTTGACAAACTGTTGATACTACCAGGTTTTTTGCAAATCTTGCCAACGCCATTACAAGAAGGCGATGTCAAGGCTGGCCTGGCCTTGACCGGTTATTTTCTGGAACGGCGCATACTCTGGCCGGTCAATAAGGTTATTCCAGAAGCCAGAGCACGAATGATTGAACGTCTGGGCAGTGCAGGGCGGTTGTAATTTATGGTATTTCAGTGCTGGACCTGCGGGTGTATAAGCGTCATATTCAATGCTGAACATAATGGGCGAATCTGATCATGTTACTTTTCTTCAAAAGACTTTTTGCCTGGTGGGATGGTGCTACGCTCGGCACGCTATTCACGATTTCCAAACACGGCCACAAAGTGGGCGAGGATGAATTTGGCAATCGTTATTTTGAAGAAAAGAAGCCCGGTATTTATGGGAAAAAACGCCGCTGGGTTCTTTACAAAGGCTATGCCGATGCCTCCAGAGTGCCAACAGAATGGCACGGATGGCTGCATCATACTTTTGCTGAGCCACCAACCAAAGCTCCCCTGGCGCGCAAACCATGGGAAAAGGATCACCAGCCCAATTTGACTGGCACCATTTATGCCTGGCACCCCAAAGGCTCACTCAGCCGTGGTGGCCACCGCCCACCGGCCACAGGTGATTACGAGGCCTGGAGCCCCAATGGGGCCAAGTCCTGATGCGTGAGCAATTGGTAGAAACCCTGGTTGGGCTTCTGGTTCTCATCGCCGCCGGGTTTTTTGTGCTTTATGCCATGCAGACCGTAGGTGAAGGGCAGGGGCGCCATGACTACACCCTGACAGCCCGCTTTGGCTCAATTGGCGGTGTTGATACCGGATCCGATGTGCGCATGGCTGGCGTAAAAGTCGGTGTCATCAGTGATATTTCACTGGATAAAACGACATATGACGCCCGTGTGAAGCTCAGCATACATGATGGCATCCCCGTTCCAGAAGATTCCGTGGCCCGCATTACCACAGACGGATTGCTGGGTTCGGCCTATATTTCCATTGACCCAGGCGCAGAAGAAACCATGCTTGAAGCTGGCGATGAATTTGATTTTACGCAGGGCGCTGTGGACTTATTAACCCTTCTGGGGCAGTTTGCCGGTAAATCATCCTCGGAAACGGATCAGTAATGGTCATAAAACCGTCACATCTTTTCTGAAATATAGAGTTATGCGCATTATTCAGTTCACGCTTGTCTCTTTGGTATGCACAATTGGGCTATCCACAATTGCACTGGCGCAGGCTGTGCCGCCGGATGAAATGCTTTCATCGAAGCCGGGCAGCGTGGCTGTGTTACGTGGCCTTGATAAAATTAGTGCGGAAACCCGCGACTTTGAAGCCCCGATCAACAGCACTGTGCAATTTGGCACGTTGAGCATTACCGTCAGCTATTGTCGCAAAACGCCACCGGAAGAAAACCCGGAAGTCTATGTTTTCATGAATGTTAAAGACCGCCGCACAGATGGTTCGGGCAATGAAACCGATGGTGAAGAAATCTTTTCCGGCTGGATGTTCGCATCCAACCCGGCATTAAACGCACTTGAACACCCGATTTATGACGTCTGGGTGCTCGACTGCAAAGGCTGAAGTGTCAACCAGCCATTATTTCAAATTGCACCAGTATAGCTTGCTTTGCATGGGCGGGGATAATTACGGGCAACCCCCAAATAACACAGGGTCATTAAGGGGCAATAAGCCTGATTTAAGGGGCGATAAAAGGATGTTTTGGGTCAATTAAGGGGTATTTGAGGGACACCGTGAGGGTCAATAAGGGGTAGTGAGTGTCCCTCAAAGTGTCCTTGAGGGTCTATGCACGGGATAAGCTCTTTTGTGTCATCCCGGCCTGCGAGCCGGGATCCAAAGTGAATATCCATAGGCCCTATAGACCCCGGACTAAATCCGGGGTGACACGAATGAGGGTTTGGTTGGGGATTGCCAGAACTTATTCAACGGGGGTGATTCTATGGTATATTACTGGCATGGTGACACCCATGCTTCGACAAGCTCAGGATGAGGGAGGAACTAAATCAAATACCTCATCCTGAGCTTGTCGAAGGATGTAAAAGGATCAAGGCCAATCAACATACCTCACACTGTCATTACCGGGCCTGTCCCGGTAATCCAGAGCGGAGGCAAGGCCGAACTGGATAACCCGGATGAACCGGGTTATGACAGGCACGTTGCTCTCCATGTTTCGAGGGCGCT
>JAJFFP010000044.1 GCA_021776595.1 Robiginitomaculum sp.
CGATCCCGCTCCGGCGCAGTTTTTAGATGAGGACGAAACCACTGATCAGGGTGCGTTTTAGGGTCCAAACTCATTCAGATGTTTAATTTCATGCTTTTAGGACATGCTGAATGGAAGAAAGGCTGGTGCAGCAAAGGCTACCCGCCTTTGCAAGGCTGGGTTTCGACAGACGGCGTTTCTTAAAAGCATCCGCAGGGCGAGAGTTTTTTTCGCCTAAAGGCGTCAAAAGGCCTTGAGAATACACCGTATTTCCTTCGCCCTTTCTCCTGTTTAAGCAAAAAATCTCTCCTCGTGAAATCAAGCATCTGAATGAGTCTGGACCCTAGGTCAGTAGCTCTAATACAAGTCTGTCTATTACTGCCCAGCCTTTTTCGCGCACACTCAGCCGGGTATTATGCAATTGCAAAAAACCCTCATCGATCAGGCTTTGCAGCTTGGTTTGATTGATGACATGGCCGGTCCGTGTTTTTAACCCATACAGGTCGAGCCCGGTGCGCAAACGCAGCCCCATGGACAAGGCCTCCATGGTAATATCTTCACGCGTTAACGGCGTAATTTCGTTAATCCCCCAGCCCGTGCCCTTAACCTGGTTACAATAGGCATCGGGGCGCATGGCGCTGACCATAGCGGTGCGCTGCCCGTTAAAGTTTACGCGCCCATGGGCACCGGGGCCAACGCCAACCCAGTCACCATTTTGCCAATATATCAAATTATGACGCGATTGATCATCAGGACTGCGGGCATGGTTGGAAACTTCATAGGCCGGTAATCCGGCTTTGGCGGTTATGTCCTGGGTCAGGGCATATAGGTCAAAAGCATGATTTTCGGTGGAGGGATTCAACCGGCCTTTTTGTACCTGCACACCAAAGGCGGTGCCGGGTTCTATGGTCAGGGCATAAAATGAATAATGCGCAAGATTAAGTGCAAGGGCAGCACTGAGGCCCCTTGTCCATTCCTCTATACTCTGGCCCGGCAGGTCGTAAATAAAATCTGCACTGACCCGCAGGCCCGCCTTTTGTGCCGCGCGCACCGCCTTTTGTGCCTGCGCCGCACTATGATCGCGCCCCAGAAATTTTAACGCTGTATCATCAAGCGATTGCACCCCAATCGAGAGGCGATTGATCCCGGCATTGGCAAAGTTCTGGCAAATCTCATCATCAAGGGCATCGGGATTGGCCTCCAGTGATATTTCAACATTTTCATCAAAGCCAAAAACCTTGGCCGCCGTCTCAATGACGGCGCGGATCTGGTGCGGCTTCATTAAAGATGGCGTGCCGCCACCAAAGGACAGGCTGTGCAAGAGGCCCGGCACACCAATGCGCTCCCCGTGCGCTTTTATATCGGCAAGAATGGCCTGCAGCAGGTCATCATGTTCCCCGTCGCGCTGGCGGTAGATATTAAAGTCACAATAAGGGCACAGGCGCTGGCAATAAGGCCAGTGCACATAAAGCCCAAACGGGGTTGATGCACTCATGCCCAGGGTTTCGCATTAAGAAGTTTCTCAAAGGCTTTGGCGCGATGGCTCATGGCATGTTTGGCATTTTGATCCATTTCCCCGAAGGTTTCCTTAAAGCCAATGGGTTGAAAAACCGGATCATAGCCAAAGCCAAGGTCGCCGCGCGGTGGCCAGACCAGTGTGCCATCAATCCGGCCTTCAAAAATTTGTGTTTCTTTACCGGGTTTGGCCAGTGCCAAAGCGCAGACAAATCGTGCCCGCCGGTCCACCGCGCCGCCTTTCGCTATTGCCTGCAATTTTTCTTCAATGCGCTCCATGGCAATTTGAAAATTCCCATCCGGTCCGGCCCAGCGTGCCGAGTATAGTCCGGGGGCACCGTCCAGTGCGGCCACTTCCAACCCGGAATCATCGGCCAGCGCGGCAAAGCCGGACGCATCACGGCAATGCTCGGCTTTAAGGGCTGCATTTTGTGCAAAAGTGACCCCGGTTTCTTCCGGCTCAACAATGCCCAATGCCGCCGCACTTTGCACCTTTAAGTCAAAGGGTGCCAGCAAAGCGGCTATTTCACGGGCCTTGCCCGCATTGTGACTGGCAATAACAAGGTTTTTGGGGTCAATAGCCATTGAAGAAGGGTCCTGCAGAAAGGAAAACAGCCTGTATTGCCGCTTTTTCTTGATTGAGACTCGATATAGGTTTATCGATTAACAGGCAAATTTTTACTGAACCGTGTTTGCTGGCTGTAATCTACGGGCCAGCACCAGGTTTAACATGCAAAGGATGAAGCATCGTTGAGGACCCTTGGTCGAAAATCATTCGCAAGTTTTTTATGCGCCAGTCTGGATGTCGCCCGATGGGTGCTTATCGTTCTGCTGGCCGTCATGGTTTTTGTGGGCATTCCGGCTTATGTCATTGATGCTTACGTGGACCTTTCCTGGGTTACGTCGCCGCCGCCGGGGGTAGTGCTCTGGCCTGGTATGATGCTCTTTATCATCAGCCTGCTGGTGGCGCTGGTCGTCGTTTCTCGCCTGCGTCGTATTTTTACCACCCTGATCGACGGCGACCCGTTTGTGCCGGAGAACGCCACGCATTTACGGGTGATCTGGATGACTTTGGTTGCCTATGAAATTTTACGCATGGTTGTTACCAGCGGGGCGATCATGACCCTGCACCTTTCTGGCGCCATGACCCAGATGTCCGGGCTTCGCGGTGGCCTTAGCATTAATGGCGGCCTGTGGCTTGCTGTGGCGGTGCTGGTGGTGCTGGCCGAGATTTTCCGCGAGGGCGCGCGCCTTCGTGATGAACAAAAACTGACAATATAAGGGCATTTATGGCTATCCGTGTGACATTGGATCGGGTTTTACTGGACAGGCGCATGTCCCTGACCGAGTTGTGCGACCGGGTCGGCGTGACCATGGCCAATTTATCGATCCTGAAAACCGGTAAAGCCAAAGCGGTTCGCTTCTCCACCCTTGAGGCGCTCTGCCGGGAGTTACAGTGCCAGCCTGGCGAAATTCTCAAGTATGAGGAAGATGCCGATGAAAAAGACGAAACCAATGACGATACACAGGAAGCCGCGCAATAACGTAGCTGGTCCTAATGCCGAAAATGGCGCATGCCGGTAAACACCATGGCCAGACCGGCCTCATCGGCGGCGGCAATCACTTCATCATCACGCATGGAACCGCCCGGTTGTATAATGGCGCTGGCGCCCGCTGAGGCGGCTTGCAGCAAGCCATCAGCAAACGGAAAAAACGCATCTGACGCGGCCACACATCCCTTGGTGGGTGGCGTTTTAAGGCCAGCCTTATTGGCCGCATCTTCGGCTTTAAGGGACGCGATACGCGCCGCATCCACGCGGCTCATCTGCCCGGCGCCCACGCCCAGGGTGGCCCCGTCTTTGGCATAGACAATGGTGTTGGATTTGACGTGCTTGGCGACTTTCCAGGCAAACAGCAGATCGCGCATTTGGGCGTCAGTTGGCGTAAGTTTAGTCACGACCTTACAGTTTTTGCTTTTAATATGGCCATTATCGCGATCCTGCACCAATATGCCCCCGGCCACGCTTTTGAAAGTCGTGCCCGGCGCGCGCGGATCGGCCATGGTGCCGGTCAGCAGCAATCGCAAATTGGGTTTGGCAGCAAATATCGCCAGCGCATCCTTATCTATATCCGGAGCGATCACCACTTCGGTAAAGATCGAGGTGATACGTTTGGCCATGGCCGCGTCTATGGGCCTGTTTAACGCCACAATGCCGCCAAAGGCAGAAACATTGTCACAGGCCAGGGCGCGATCATACGCCGCCAGTGCATCATCATGAATGGCAACCCCGCAAGGGTTGGCATGTTTGATAATGGCCACGGCGGCATGGTCTTTGGCGTCAAACTCACTGACCAGCTCAAAGGCGGCATCGGTATCATTCAGATTATTATAACTCAGGGCCTTGCCCTGCACCTGTCGGGCGCTGGCAATGCCGGGGCGCGGCTCTGCGGTGGTATAAAAGGCGGCCTTTTGGTGCGGGTTCTCCCCATAACGCAGCGATTGTTTCAGGCTGGCCCCAAGGGTGAAATGCGCCGGATGATCTTCACCGATCTGGTCATGATACCATTTGGCAATGGCCGCATCATAGGCGGCGGTGCGCGCATAAGTGCGCGCGCTCAAACGTTTACGTAAAGCAAGCGGCGTCTGACCATCATGGTCGGCCATGGCATCCAATACGTGTGTAACATCGGCGGCATTGGTGCAGGTGCACACCCAGCCATAATTTTTTGCGGCCGCGCGCAACATGGCCGGACCGCCAATATCAATATTTTCTATGCAGGTTTCAAAAGCCGCCCCCGATTGCACGGTGCGCTCAAACGGGTAAAGATTGATATAGACCAGATCGATCATGGCAATGCCGTTGGCGCGGGCCGCCTGCATGTGTTCCGCATTATCACGAAGCGCCAGCAATCCCCCATGCACGGCCGGGTGCAGGGTCTTTACCCGCCCGTCCATCATTTCAGCAAAGCCGGTCAGTTCAAAAACATCACGCACCGGCAAACCAAACCCTTCCAAGGCGCTGGCTGTGCCACCGGTTGAGATCAGCTCCACCCCTGCATCAACAAGGCGGCGACCAATATTTTCCAGACCGGTTTTGTCCGATACTGAAATCAAGGCCCGCTTGATGGGAACGAAGTTCGGATTGGGCATATCTGCCTCCGCAATTTTCATGGCGATTCGCCCTGCATTTACACCATCTTTTGAACCAGTAACAGCATCAAAGCCGTGGTTTTATAGGCAACTGCAACTCTTTTACGCAAAGAAGAGAAAAACGTGCTATAATCAATCTGCGGTTGGGACATGATGTAAATAAAAGGAAGCATGATTATGCGTATTTTATTACTATTCTTTGCCGCCCTCGCGCTAGGTGCGTTGGCGGCAAGCCCTGTTCAGGCGGCAAATTATGAATTTTCCACCAGTGTGCATACGCCGGGCCTTAGCGTTTCTGACATTAGCGTCACGGTCAGCGATAATATCAAAAACGAAAATATACGCTGGGATGAGCGCGATGTTGCCTTGCTGAAAAAGGCTTTGCTGAAAAAAGTCAGCAACCGGTTAAACCGGCAAAACCTGATGAACAAGGATGGTGTGCGTCTGGAACTGGTGCTGGTGGACATCACCCCCAACCGGCCGACTTTTCGTGAAATGTCCAAACGCCCAAGCCTGAATTATGTCTCATTCGGCCTCGGCGGTGCAGAGGTGGATGCGCATTTTATTGCTGCCGATGGCACCGAGCTTGGTAAAATGCACTACCGCTATTACGCCGATAATCTTTACGATTACAGCGCCGGTGCCACCACGTGGTATGATGCCCGGCGCAGTTTTGATAAATTCTCCCGACGTCTGGTCAAAGAGCTGATAACCCCCTCTTCAAGCTGACCACCAGATATAATCAACCGTCAATTTATATCCCCTGTGTAGTGCGCGCAGGGGATATATTTATGCCGGTCCCTCTATATCACTGAAATCATACCAGGCACTATAAAACCTAACCAGTTGATGGTAGGTGGCACCTGGCATCACGTGTGAATTATTGTGTGTTGACATTATAAGGGGGGTCGCTTGATGAAATTCTTTGCCATACTGACGCGGGTGCACAAATGGGCAGGATTGTTTCTTGGCCTGCAACTGATTTTCTGGACGGCAGGCGGCGTGGTGATGAGCCTGTTTCCCATTGAAAAAGTGCGCTCTGAACACCTGATTGCAGAACCGGCACCGCAAGCCATTATGGAGGTTGATCTATTAAGTCCTGTGGCCGCCGCTGGCATTACCGGGTTTGGGCCGATCAAGGCCGCACAATTGCATACCTGGCTCGGTAAACCGGTTTATACGCTGACAGGCATGGATGATAATAAAAGCCTCGTAGATGCGCGCAATGGCAGCGTTCTAACCCCAATCAATCAAGAAACGGCGAAAACAGTCGCGCTGGCTGATTATGCAGGCAGCGGTAATATTACCAGTATTCGCCGGGTTGAAAAAGGCCCGGTTGAGGTGCGTTTTGAAGGCCCGTTCTGGCGCATTGAATTTGATCAGCCAGCAAATTATGCCCTTTGGGTTGACCCCCAAATTGGCCAGGTGCGGGCGCATCGCTCCAGCCTTTGGCGGTTTTATGATTTTTTCTGGATGCTGCACATTATGGATTATGGCGAGCGGGAGAATTTCAATACACCCTGGCTGATTGCCTTTGCGTTTTCGGCACTTCTTTTTTCTTTAACCGGTGCCGGCCTGCTTTTACATAGATTTGTATTACGACCAAAGCGACGAAGAAAAACACAGTAGAAGACTGCCACTTTTGTCTATTTGTTCACCCCTTGGAAAGGTAACGTCAGTACGTTGGTTCCCAACTAATTACACGGGGGCAGAATTTCCAATGGATCAGGTGTATCGACCTTCTTTATCACCGCAAGTAAATCTGGACCTGCCTGAGAACAAAGCGCTGCGGTCTTTATTGTCAGATATTTCCCTGCGCATCCTTTCCATGGGTGCTGGCAGCTTTATTGAAAACTTTGTTCAGGCAGCAGGCGAAACCCTGAGCGCAGACATGTTGTTGATCAGCAGGGTTAAATCAAAAGACATACCGGTTGAGACTTATGCGCTCTTTGATCGACGTGGGGAGGCAACGCAATACACCTACCCCATCGCCGGCACACCTTGTGAACAGGTGATTGATAATGCCTGCTCATTAGTGGTGAATGATGAAGTGGCCGCCTGTTTTCCTGACGATAAGGATTTAGCGGATTTTGGCCTGCATTCCTACATCGGCACACCGCTGAAGGATGAAAACGACACGCCGATTGGTCTGATTGCGGCTCTTTGGGGCACGGCGCGCGCAGACTTGCATCTGGAGATCAAGGCGCTTGAATATTTTGCCCCGTTGCTCGCTGAAAACATGCTGCAACTGGAGAGCAAAGCCCGTAATGAGCTTGCCGTTGCCGGCGCTGCATCGGGTGCCTGGTTTATGGATTTTGAAGAAGATACGGAGTATTTCTCAAGGGCCGCCAAACGTGTGATCGGCATGCCTGACATGCCCTGCAAGGCCAAGCGCAATTCAGCCATAAACCGTCTTGCCCCTGAAGACCGGCGTATATTGATGGCCGCCTTTGAGGCATACCGGCGCGGCGAAGCGCCGTTTGATGTTAATTTTCGTGTGGTTTCGGACGGGGAAGGCGTGCGCTGGCTTCGCATGACCGGGAAAGCCAACCGCAATGCAGATAATCGTATTACCGCCATCGCCGGTGATTTAACCGATATTACGGAACTGGTCGAAGCCAAACGGTTGGCAGAAGCCGCTTCACGGGCAAAATCAGAGTTTTTGTCCACCATGAGCCATGAAATCCGAACGCCCATGAACGGGGTTCTCAGCATGGCTGGCCTGTTAGCCAGGGCTGATATACCCAGTGAACAAAAACGTCAGGCAGACGTTATTAGAAAGTCAGGGGAAGCCATGATGGTTATCCTCAATGACGTCCTTGATTTGAGCAAAATAGAAGCCGGCAAGCTGGTGCTTGAAAACCGGGTATTCTCGCCGCGTGAGCTGATCGAAGATGTAAGCATGCTCTGGCGGGATACAATCAAGCAAAAAGGCATCCATTTTGAAACGCAGGTCAGTGAACAGGTGCCTGAATACGTCATTGGTGATGAAACGAGATTGCGTCAGGTGTTGACCAATTTGATCTCCAATGCCCTGAAATTTACGCCTAAGGGTCAAATATTCCTGACACTTGAAAATAAAACTTGCAAGCAAGCACCAGGCTTGAAATTTTCAGTAAAAGACAGCGGCATCGGCATTACCAAAGAACAACAAACACATCTTTTTAAGGCCTTCGATCAAGCTGATAAGACGATTTCCCGGCGTTTTGGCGGCACCGGCCTTGGGCTATCGATCAGCGATAAAATTGTGCGGTTGATGGGCGGTGCATTCAATATCACTTCCACACCGGGCCAGGGCTCTACCTTTAGCTTTACCATCAGTGCAGAAACCGCTAATGCCGAAAAAATGCAAAAAGTTGAAGTGAGCCAGATACCTTCTGCAGCGCATGAACAGAAACAAAAAACGCCGGAAGCAACCGCAAAGAACAAGCGCGCCATTCTCATTGCCGATGATAATGACATTAACCGCTCGGTCCTAAAAGCCTTCCTCTCGCGTCTGCCCCTTGACCTGATCTTCGTTGAAAACGGTGCCGAGGCTGTAGAGGCCGCCAGTGCGCAGACATTTGATATAATCCTGATGGATGTGCAAATGCCAATTCTGGATGGTATCAGTGCCACACGCGCCATCCGCAAGAGTGATAGCTTGTGCCGGAATACGCCCATTATCGCTTTGACAGCCAATGCCATGCCCGGTGACCGCCAACGTTATCTGGATGCGGGCATGACCGGATATGTTTCAAAACCTATCGACCCCGCTGCCCTGTTCCAGGCACTAAAAGAGGCAAAGCCCCTGAACCTGAATCTTAATGATACGACAGGTTCAAAACGTATGGCCTGACCCGTCATTTTGGTAAAACCCTGCCTGATCCTGATCAGTGAAATCACGTTTCGCCAAAGCCCCAACACGCTGGTGGTTGTTATTCTTACAGAAGTTTAATGATGTCTATCTGTCGTAAAAAGCACGGCTTTTATAGAAGGTGCTGGAGCTTGTCATTAATTTCCCGACCTTGGCAGTGCATTTGAAAGGGAGGTTGTTATAGTGCTCATATCTAGCCGGGGAAGGGAATAGATCATGAGATACGGGCTGCTTAAAATATCATTTTCACTCATGCTGGCATTGGCATTTACGCTCATAGCCAATGGAGCACAGGCAAGAGCACTGGAATTACACGATCTGCTGGATTTTGAGTCTGTTTCCAATCCCCAAATTTCGCCAGACGGCAAGCAGATTATCTATACCCGCCGGTGGGTGGATCAGAAAAATGATCGCCGCAAGGCGAACCTGTGGATCATGAATGCTGATGGCAGTAAAAACCGGCAATTGGTCAAAGGCTCTGGCGCTTTATGGTCGCCAGATGGCACACGCATTGCCTTCGTCAGAAATGATGACAACAAGCAAAGGCAGATATTTATTCGCTGGATGGATGCCGAAGGGGCCATCAGTCAGGTTTCGCGCAGCCAGTATGCGCCGCGCGGCATGAACTGGTCGCCAGATGGCAAACAGATCGCCTTTCTGGCGCGGGTGCCCAATAAAAGCGACTGGAAAATTAAATTACCGGCAAAACCCAAAGGCGCGAAATGGGCCAAGGACCCACGGGTTCTTGAAAAGCTGCATTATCGCCAGGACCGGGTCGGCTATTATGACCAGACCAATGATCATATTTTTGTGGTCACTACCGATGGCGGCACAGCGCGGCAATTGACCAAAGGGGACTGGAATGTCGGGGCGCGCGCAATTGGCGCTATCGCCGGATCGGCACGCCTTAGCTGGTCTGCGGACAGTAAAACCATCGCCTTTGATGGTAATATGGACAAAGACTGGGAGCAGAAATTCTTCGTCTCCAATATCTATACCGTCAATATAAATACCAAAGAGATCACACAATTAACCAAGGGTGAGGGCAATTGGACCAGCCCGGCTTATTCTCCTGATGGCAAGTCCATAGCGTATAGTGGTTTTGCTGTTCGTAATCTGGCGTCACCCTTTTCCGATCTTTGGGTTATGGATGCCGATGGCGGCAACCAGCACGCCTTGAGCCATGATATGGATGACAGTCCAAACGGCTTGCGCTGGGCAAATAACAATGCCGGTGTGTATTTCACCATGAACAGCAAGGGCAGCGTTAATCTCTATTACGCCTCCACCAAGGGGGTTGTTAGCCCGGTCACCCGTGGCATGCAGGCCCTGCGGGTTTCATCATTCAGTAAAAACGGCATCGCCGTTGCCACCAAATCCAGCTATACAAAACCTGCCAATGTGGTGCGCTTTAAGCTGAAAGGCAAAGCCCGGCAAGCGCAACTTACCCATGTGAATGCCGATATTTTCAGTGATGTCGATTTTGGCAGCGTTGAAGAGATTTGGTATGATTCCTCAGACGGGGTTCGGGTTCAGGGCTGGATCGTCAAGCCACCCGAATTTGATCCTGCCAAAAAATACCCGTTATATCTGAACATCCATGGCGGGCCGTTTGCCATGTATAATGCCGGGTTTTCCCTAAACCGGCTGGAGCATGCGGCCAATGGCTATGTGGTGATTTACACCAACCCAAGGGGCTCAACCGGCTATGGCCGGGATTTTTCAAACGCCATTGCCAATGCCTATCCTGGCCGTCGTGACTTTGATGATCTGATGGCCGGTGTGGATACAGTAATCGGCAAGGGCTATATTGATGAGCGCCGCCTTTTTGTTGAAGGCTGTTCCGGGGGGGGCATATTGACCAATTGGGTGGTGAGCCAGACCGACCGCTTTGCTGCTGCGGTGGCCCGGTGCACCGTTACCGACTGGATATCCATGGCCGGCACCACCGATGTCAATGGCTGGGCCAGCACGTTTTTCAACAAACCCTTCTGGGAAGACCCCACGGACTGGCTGGCGCATTCGCCGATCATGCAGGTTGGCAAGGTCAAGACCCCGACCTTGCTGATCACCGGTGACAAGGACTTGCGCACCCCGATCGCCCAGGCTGAACAATATTATAACGCCTTAAAACAATTGGGTGTGCCCACAAAACTGATCGCTATGCGCGGGGAGTATCATGGCACCGGGTCGATCCCGTCAAACGCACTGCGGACCCAGCTATATATCCGCAAATGGTTTGATGAGTTCAGCCCAAAGGATGAAACGCCGTAAAACGCCAGTGGTTATGCGAAAATCTGAATCACACTGACCACACCAATGCCTTGCCTGTATATTACCTCATCAGCGCGCCTGTGGGACAAGTTTTGGGTATTCCTCACTCAAACCCCATTCGTGTCACCCCGGATTTAGTCCGGGGCCTATAGGGCCTATGGATATTCACTTTGGATCCCGGGTCAGGCCCGGGATGACACAATAAAAAGTATCCCGTGCATAGACCATCAGGGATACATTAAGGGGTAGGGAGTGCCCCTTAATGACCCTCACGCTGTCCGTGAAAAACCCCTAAAGTGATACAAAACACCCTTTTATCGACCCATAAATGAGCCTTATTGACCCTTATTATCCCTCAAGGAAACGGGGATTAATCTTTTTGGTGCTATCGCCTGTCGGCACCATGAGCACACTAATCCCCGCCTAGGCAAAGCCGCGTATAATGGTGCCATTTGAGAGACGTTCAGGACGTGCTCAATCTCTATTTTTATAGATTTTGCCGCCCTTCATGACAAAACCTACGTCCAGCAATTCGTCTATATTATCAAGCGGGCTGGCGTTTACCGCAATCAGGTCGGCCCATTTACCGCTTTCCAATGTGCCAACTTGATCAGCCATTTGCAAATGTTCGGCGGCAACGACCGTGGCGGCGCGGATGGCTTGCATGGGCGTGAAACCGGCTTTGATCATCAGGGGAAATTCGCGGGCGTTATCGCCGTGACGGGAAACGCCGCTATCGGTACCAAAAGCAATTTTCACACCGCTTTCATGGGCCAGACGCAACATTTCTATCATACGCGGACCGACCTTTAAGGCTTTGGCACGCGAAGGCGGCGGTAAAAACCCGTTGGGATCGTTGGCCATTTCCACAACCGTGGCGCCGGCCAACACTGTTGGCACCAGATAGGCGTCATATTTTTTGAACAGCTTTATGGTGTCCTTGTCCAGATACGTGCCGTGCTCAATGGAATCGATACCGGCGCGAAGGGCCGCCTCTATGCCGCCTTTACCATGAGCATGAGCAGTTACCTGCCGGCCCATAAAATGAGCAGCCTGAACAATGTTGCGCATTTCATCATCAAAGAATTGCTGTTCAGTCCCGGCAGCAGTGTTGGATAACACGCCGCCCGTGGCCGTGATTTTTATCACGTCCGCGCCTTGGCGAATATTCTCGCGCACGGCACGGCGGCAATCATCGGCGCCATTACAGATGGAGGGGCGATCAAGCGCCGCCGCCACGGCTTCGGCATAGCCATGGCGCGGATCGCCATGTCCACCAGAGGCCGTAATGATCTGACCGGCGGCACGAATGCGTGGTCCCGGCACATCACCTCGGTTAATGGCATCACGCACCGCATAGATGGCATCGGTTCCCCTGGCACCAACATCCTGCACCGTGGTAAAACCGGCGCGCAGGGTCTTGCGGGAAAATTTGACGGCATTCATGGCCCAATCCGCATCGGAATTGGTTACCGCATCAAGACGCCCGGTTGGCCCCAGCTCTGATGTCAAATGGACATGACTGTCAATCAGGCCCGGAAGGCAAAATTTATCTTGTAAATCAATCACTTCTGCGCCATCAACCGTGATAAAGCCATCGCGAATTTCCATGACCTTACCGTCATGGCTGACCAAAATGGTGGAAGCGCCACGGGGAGCTTGTCCGGGTTTGTCGAGCACATTACCGCACTGCACCGCGCGCGTATGAGCCAGAGCCGTAGTGGAAAGCCCTGCCAGCAAGGCAAGGGTGATGGTCGCTGTTTTGATACGCATGTGCGTTTCCCCTGTTAGAATTATAAAGTGCCGTTAAACCGGTTTTCTAATCCTTAACACCAATATCACGGCGGTAAAACCCGCCAGGAAAATCTATCCTGGTGATCTGCCTGTAACACGCCGCCGCCGCCTCTTTTATTGTGGGGCCAAGTGCCGTTACCGCCAACACCCTGCCGCCATTGGAGAGCAATTGATTATCCGGCCCCTGCTTCGTGCCGGCATGAAAAACCTGTGTGGTTTGATCGGTTGCATCCATTACGGGCAAGGTGATGGGAAGGTTTTTCTCATAGCCCCCCGGATAGCCTTTGGCGGCCAGCACAACCGTAGCGCAGGCTTCATTTTTCCACACTGGCGGCGTTAAATTTTCAAGATCACCGGAGACGCAGGCCTGTAACAAGGGCACCAGATCGCTTTGCAGACGCATCATCAAAACCTGACATTCAGGATCGCCAAAGCGCACATTATATTCAATCAGCTTTGGCCCGTCAGGACCAATCATCAGGCCGGCAAATAAAACGCCGCCAAATGGCATGCCTTCAGCATTCATGCCTTTTATGGTCGGATTTATAATCTTGTCCATCACCTCTTTGGTCATGGTATCATCCATTTGCGGCACTGGTGAAAATGCCCCCATACCCCCGGTATTGGGACCCTGATCACCGTCAAAGGCGCGTTTATGATCCTGCGCGGCCATCAGCGGTAATACCGACTTGCCATCGCTTAAAGCAAAGAATGAGGCCTCAATGCCATGCAGAAATTCTTCAATGACCAGCGTTTTTGAGGCCGCGCCAAACTGCCCGGACAGCATTTCCTTTGCCGCCTCAGTGGCTTCACGTAAATCCTTGGCAATCACTACGCCTTTACCGGCGGCCAAGCCATCGGCTTTGAGCACGAAAGGCGGGATGAGGGTTTGCAGATAAGCCCTGGCCTCTTCAAGGCTTTGCACGGTGCGATAACCAGCGGTAGGTATATCATGGCGAGTGCAAAAGGCCTTGGTAAAGGCTTTGGAGCCTTCCAGTTGAGCCGCTTTGGCAAAAGGTCCAAATACGGCGATGCCAAGTTCATGCAACCGATCGACCAGCCCTTTGGTCAGCGGCACTTCGGGGCCAACCACCACAAGGTTCGGGCGCTCATCCTGCGCCAGCGCCACCAGAGCTGGCACATCCTCTGCATCCACCGCAACGCACCGGCCAAGGGATGCGAGGCCTGGATTGCCAGGTGCACTGACCAGTTCGCTCACCAGTGGGCTTTGCAGGATTTTCCAGCCCAGCGCGTGCTCACGCCCACCGCCACCAATCAGCAGAACTTTCATCTGTTTCCTCGCCCCGGCACAGCCTATAGTAAAATCCTGGTCACCCTATGGAGATTCGCCCCCTTGTCAGACCCCAAAACCTCAAATGCCCATGAATATACCGTTTCCGAACTGGCCGGTGCCTTAAAACGCACGGTCGAGGATAATTATGGCCATGTGCGGGTGCGCGGCGAATTGGGACGGGTGGTCATAGCGCGCTCTGGCCACGTTTATATGGACCTTAAAGACGATCGCGCCGTCATATCATCGATTGTCTGGAAAGGCGTGGCAGGGCGTCTGCGCTTTGCCCCCGAAGAAGGCCTTGAGGTTATCGCCGAGGGGCGACTTTCGACTTATCCTGGCCGCTCGCAATACCAGCTCATCATCGAAAGCATGGAGCCAGCCGGTGCTGGCGCGTTAATGGCGTTATTGGAGGCGCGGCGCAAAAAATTTCAAGCTGAGGGCCTGTTTGATGAAGCACGCAAACAGCCATTGCCGTTTTTGCCTCACACTATCGGCGTTATCACCTCGCCAACCGGGGCGGTCATTCGCGATATTTTGCACCGCTTGCGTGATCGTTTTCCACGCCATGTGCTTTTGTGGCCGGTATTGGTGCAAGGCGAAAAGGCCGCCGGGCAGATCGGGGCAGCCATTGAAGGGTTTAACGCGCTTGAAGCCAGCGGCGCTGTTCCCAAACCGGATCTGCTGATTGTGGCGCGTGGCGGTGGCTCGATAGAGGATTTGTGGGCGTTTAATGAAGAGGTGGTTGTGCGCGCCGCCGCAAGCTCCACCATACCTCTCATTTCCGCCGTGGGTCATGAAACCGACTGGACCTTGCTCGATTACGTGGCTGACAAACGCGCCCCCACTCCCACGGGTGCAGCGGAAATTGCGGTGCCGGTGCGCACCGAGCTATTGGGAACCGTGCAAAGCCACCAGATGCGCCTGACCGGTGCGTTGGCACGCCTGACCAGCCGCAAGGAGACAGAGCTTCGCGCCGCCGCGCGGGGTCTGCCGCGCCCTGAAGACCTGCTGGGTATTTCAGAACAACGCTTTGATTCGATTAGCGGGCGATTAAGTCAGGCCCTGATCACTGGCCTGCAATCGCGCACCGAGAAATTTAACCTGATTGGCGGGCGCTTGCGCGCCGAACATGTGTTGGCTGATTTGCGTAACCGAAGTGATAATCTGAATACGCTGGCAAAACGGGCCGGGGTTTCTGTCAAACGGGGTTTTATGGAACGGCAAAGACACATGGACAGCCTTGGCAAACTGTTGCGCTCGCTCTCCCATGAGGGGGTGCTGGCGCGCGGCTTTGCGCTTGTGCAGCGCGCTGATGGCGCTTTGGTGCGCCGGGGCGCTGATCTGCATGATGGTGATAAGGTGCAGCTTACCTTTGCCGATGCCAAACGTCAGGCGCGCATTGAAACAGGAAAAAAGCCACCCGTGAAGCGGACAAAAAAACCACCGGTGCCTTCCGGCCAGGGCTCTTTGTTCTAACGCTTGCTGACCAGTGTAAAGCGCCTGGTGTCAAACACTTTTAATACGGCCTTGAGGTCCTTGCCGCGTTTGAGAATTTGGTTGCCCGGTGCCAGAACCTGATATTGTCCCTGGCGATGCAACAGCGCCGGAATTTTTTCCACCCGGTAAAGCGGCATTTCACTGGCATGACGAAAGATAGAAAACACCGCCCGGTCGCGTAGCGAATCAATCGCGTAATCGCGCCACTCCCCCGCCGCCACCTGGCGGCCATAAAGCGCCATTATGGTGGTTAGTTCTGCACGGTTAAAATGCACTTTGATGTTGGCAATTTTATTCACCGGTTAATCCGACCATAAACAAAACTTTTTTGCAACATTACCGAGAATTTATACAAAAACACAAAACCGCCACATTTCGGACCTGAACGCGCCCCATCCGGGCATCATCTTGCACTTGTCGGTTCGGCGCAGCAGAAACGCCCGCCCTGGTTTCCAGACAGCCCCCCCAGCCCCCCCGGGACAGGCGGCAGCATCGAACCGACCCCTTACCCTCTTCATTTCCAGACTTGCCGTATTATACTTGCCTCTGGCACCAAACTGGCAAACCATGGGGCTATGTTGGAAATTACCCATCTTGAAAAGTCTTTCGCCGGTATCCCGGTCTTGCAGGATCTCAATCTGCGCGCCATAGCCGGTGAAATTGTTGCCGTGGTGGGATGCAATGGCGCAGGTAAATCCACATTGATGCGCATCATCGCTAATACCTTGCCGCCAGATGACGGAGAAATTGAAATTGCTGAAGGCAAGAAGATCAGTTTTTTACCTGAAGGCGCGCCACTTTATCCTGAAATGACCCCGCGCTCGATCTTGCAGTTTGTGCTGGGCGCGCACGGGTTTTCGAAAAAACAATCCCGCAAACGCACAGAAGTGGTCCTGAACCTGCTTGCCTTGCAAAGCGTTGCAGAGCAAATGATACAAACCCTATCCAAGGGCTTTCAACGGCGCACCGCCCTTGGCATGGCATTGGCCCCTGAGTGTGATATTTTGATATTGGACGAGCCTTTTGATGGCTTTGATCCGCTGCAAAAGCACATGGCGGTTACATTATTAAAGTCGATAAGTCCCGATAAACTGATCCTGATCAGCACCCATTCCCTCAGTGATGCCAGCGCCCTTGCCACGCGCATGGTGGTGATCGAAGATGGCCAGATACGCGCCGATGGCACCCCGCAGGCCTTGTTACAACAAGCTAGGTGCAAAACGCTGGATGAGGCTTTTCGCATACTGGTGGGCAGGTCTTCATGAACCGCTTTCTTTGCCTTTTGCGAAAGGATATGGCGCTGGTTTTTGCCCGGCCATCCACTTACGCCTTACTGGCTGTTTTTACCCTTGGCGCCGGTGCGCTTACCTTTTATCCGGGGCGTTTTTTTGATGCCAATCGGGCCGATCTGGCCACGCTTTTTGCCTTCCTGCCCTGGTTGCTGGTGGTTTTAACATCTGCTCTGGCCATGGATGCCCTGAGCGGCGAGCGCCGTATTGGCACGGCGGAATTATTATACGCCATGCCATTGCCAGCCTGGCAGATCATACTATCCAAATGGCTTGGCCTGTGGGTGGTATGCCTGATCGCTTTATGGCTTACCATGAGTTTGTGGGCCAGCATTAGCTGGCTTGGCCAACCAGATCAGGGCGTTATTATTGCCGGTTATATCGGAACCGCCATGATGGCCGGGGCGTATGGCGCACTGGCATTGGCGGTATCGGCACGAACGCAAAGCCAGGTCGTGGCATTTTTAGGGGCACTGCTTATCAATATTTCGATCAGCCTTGGCATCACACCAGCGTTTGATTTTCTGCCGCCCATGATCTCCCGTGCGCTGGCCGATTTTTCCATGCCGGCACATATGATGCAATTTGTGCGCGGCGTGATCCGCCTAGAGGATGTTTTTTTCTTCATCTCCCTCACCATTTTTGGCCTCTATGGTGCGGTGATTGCCTGGCGAAAGGCGTCATGGATATTGCTTAGACTGGTCCTTTCTTTGCTTGTTCTTCTTGGGCTGAATGGTGTTGCCGGCTCAGGTTTATGGCGTCCGTTCGCTCTGGATATGACGGCGCAGCACCTCTACACCTTAAACCCGGCGGTATCGTCCATACTGGATGAAAAATCCGATGTCAGTCATTGGAGTTTTTATTATTCACGAAAGCTGGCGGCGCAATATCCCGATATTCGCTTTTATGGCGCGCAAGTTGGGCAAACCCTGCAGCGCTTTACCGATGCAGGTAAAGGCAAAATTATACTGCGCCAGATCGATCCCGGCCATGACACCCCCAAGGAAGATGCAGCCTTGGCCGCCGGTATGCAGGCCACCCCCACCGATGAAGGCTTGCCGCTTTATTTTGGCCTTGCCGACGAAAAGGGTGCCCTGATTGCCCGTTTTGATCCTTCCCGCGCCAGCCTTTTGGAATATGATTTGGCACGAGCGCTAGATCATAAGGCGGCATCAAAAATACGCATTGCGCTTTATGACGGGATCGATCTTGCCGGGCGCAACTGGTATGTGAGCGGACGCAAGAAAAGCTATCTATATACGCAACTTGAACAGGAATTTCAGGTAGATTTGCTGGGTGATAATTTTAGCGCCGAAACACTGGACGGTCATATTTTGATGCTGGTCCATCCGCCGCAATTTGGACGCGAACAGGCGCAGGTTTTAAGCGATTTTATTGCCACAGGCGGTCGTGCACTGATTTTTCTTGACCCCTATAGCGAGGCTTCCGCCCGGCCAGGCCTGAATGGCTTACCGCTCGGTGATGCCCGTATGACCTCAACGGCGCCGGGGTTTTTATTAGCCCTTAATCTTGGCTGGACCAGCACTAAAATATTACTTGATCGCGAGGCCGCCATGCCGGCCCAGCGTCAGCAGGACGGGCAAACCCGCACGTTAAGACAACCCGCCTGGCTTGGCATTACGCCGGATCACTTCGCCTCTGGTAATCCGGTTACCGCGCCATTATCGCGCGGTTTGGTTATGGCCAGCGCCGCCGCGATCAAACCGGCCCGCAAGGATCAGTGGCAGGCGTTGATACTTTCCAGCACCAATACGGCGCTAATGAAAGCCAGTGCATTTGCGCTTGACCCTGATCCCAATGTCTTGATGAGCACACCGGCTTCAGACCAGAAACAATATTGGCTTGCCGCCATGCGCGAAGGAGTCATAATATTTGGTGATGCGGATTTTCTTGATGATGATTTTTATGTGCTTGATGATCCGGTGTTTGGCCCCAAAGCCAGAACCGACAACGCAGAAATGGTGCTCAATGCCCTAAGATTGCTAGGTGGAAACTCCCACTTGTCTTTATTGAACGCCAAAAGAGAACCTGTACGCACTTTGCGCAAGATCGATGACATGCGGTCCAGGGCCGAGCAAAAATTACGCGATGCCGACAGCGCACTTTCAACCTTGCCGCCGGATGATGCCAAAGCGCGCCTGCGCACCATCCGCCAGCAGTTTCACCACCGTATCAGCCGGATCGAAGCCGGTCTTGAGTTAATCAATATCTGGCTGATGCCGTCTCTGGTGGTGCTGTTTGGCGGGTTTTTCGTATTATGGCGGCGACGCCGCCGTTCACATCACTGACAGGCGAGGCATTCCTCATAATCGGTTGGCGCGACCATTTGCACCACTTCTTCTTTGTTCTGGTCTTTGGTGCCATTGGCAAAGGCGGTGCGCTGCACGGATTTGGAGCGGCAGTAATACAAGGATTTGACGCCCTTTTCCCAGGCCGACCAGTGCAGCATGTGTAGATCCCATTTGCTGACATTACCTGGCAAAAATACGTTCACAGACTGCGATTGGCAAATAAAGGACGAACGATCGGCGGCGTGCTCGATAATCCAGCGCTGATCGACTTCAAAGGCGGTGCGATACACTTCTTTTTCGGTATCACTGAGCTCATCAAGGTGTTGCACAGAGCCTTCATGTTCCAAAATACTGTCCCAGATATCCGGGGTATTGGCACCTTTTTCTTCCAGCAAACGTTCCAGTTGCGCATTGCGAACGATAAACGAGCCGGAGAGGGTTTTGTGGGTGTAAATATTAGCCGGTATTGGCTCAATACCCGCCGAGGCACCGCCGCAAATTATTGAGATTGATGCCGTGGGAGCCACCGCCATTTTGTGCGAGAAACGCGCTTTCAGCCCGGCATCTTGCGCATCGGGGCAGGCCCCGCGTTCTTCGGCCAGTTTGACCGAAGCGGCATCGGCACCACGACGGATGTGTTTGAATATTTGTAAATTCCAGGACTTGGCCAGCGCCGATTCAAAGGGGGCATTTTGCGATTGCAAAAAGGTATGAAAGCCCATCAGGCCAAGGCCGACCGAGCGTTCGCGCTCTGCTGAATAACGGGCGCGATCCATCGCACTTGGTGCCGTATCAATAAAGGACTGCAATACATTATCCAAAAACCGGTAAATGTCCTCGATGAAATTTTTATCTTCGCGCCATTCCAGGAATTTTTCCGCATTTAATGAACTGAGACAGCACACGGCTGTGCGTTCCTTGCCCAGATGATCCGGGCCGGTATGCAGCATAATTTCAGCGCACAGATTGGATTGTTTGACGCTCAGGCCAAGATCGCGCTGATGGCGCGGCATGGCCCTGTTCACGGTATCAGAGAAAATGATATATGGCTCGCCGGTCTGGATGCGTAATTCCAGAATTTTCTGCCAAAGCTGCCGCGCATTGACCTGACGCACAGGCTCACCGGTTTTGGGGCTTAGCAGGTCAAACTCCGCATTACCGCGCACCGCCTCCATAAACGCATCGGTGATATTGATGCCATGGTGCAGGTTTAAGGACTTGCGGTTAAAATCTCCGGACGGTTTGCGGATCACCAGAAATTCTTCAATTTCCGGGTGGTGTATATCCAGATATACCGCTGCCGACCCACGCCGCAATGAGCCTTGCGAAATCGCCAGGGTAAGCGAATCCATAACCCGGACAAACGGGATAATACCCGCCGTATGGCCTTTTTCGCCAACTTTTTCCCCGATTGAACGCACCCGGCCCCAATAGGTACCGATGCCGCCACCATTGGAGGCCAGCCAGACATTTTCATTCCAGGTCTCGACAATGCCGTCCAGCGAATCGCTAACTGAATTCAAAAAACATGATATGGGCAGGCCTCGCTTGGCCCCGCCATTGGACAAAACCGGGGTGGCCGGCATGAACCACAGATTAGACATATATGTATAAAGTCGCTGGGCATGATCCAGATCATCACAATAGGCGGTGGCTACACGGGCAAACATATCCTGATAGCTTTCACCGGGCAGCAAATAACGATCACGCAAAGTCGTCTTGCCAAATTCGGTTAAATTGGCGTCTTTGGTGCGGTCAATTTTAATGGTTTTGACAACACGCAGTGCGGCGGGGGCTGCCGGGCTATGCAGGTCTTCTTTTCGGGCATTCCTGCGCGTTTTTTCCTTGTTTGGCTGGGCCTTGGTAGCTGATGGCATGGTCTTGTTCATTAGTGTTTCACCCCCCGGTAAACGGACATAAATCTTCCCCGTGCGCGCTTGGCATTCGCCTCGCAAGCGTGTTTGGCTGCTTCTCTCAGAAGTGTCAGAATTTTCGCTCCTGACACCACATATAGTGTTTCGCTTCGCAAGCAGGGTCAATATGTTGAAGCACAGAAAAGTGATTTTTTTCTTAAAATTCGGTTAACAGCCGATAATCGCTTGAGAAATTATTTACTTTTTCACATGGATCAACCCTGCCGTGCGTGCACGCCTGACCGTCATTTGTCGCTAAAAAATGACCATATTTTTGGGAAAACCCTGTATTGCCAAACGCTTGGCAAAACCTGTCCAAAAAGACAGCAATATTACCCTCAATAATTCTCGCTTAAAGATAATAATTCTGGATCGCCACCTTGGGCGGAAATATTCACGGTTATCGTCCGCTCATTGGCAAAACGGTGCAGATAATGTGGCCCGCCCGCCTTGGGACCAGTGCCCGAAAGGCCACTGCCACCAAAAGGTTGAACACCGACCACCGCCCCGATCATATTGCGATTAATATAGACATTACCGGCGGGCACCTTCGCCATCACATCATCAGCAAAGCTGATCAGGCGCGAATGAACTCCCAGGGTCAAGCCATAGCCCTTAGCCGCCAATTGATGACATAACCCGTCCAAATCATCATGCGCATAACGCAATACATGCAGGACCGGGCCAAAAACCTCTCGTTGCAGCAGGTCAAGTGATGGGATTTCCACCAGTGCCGGGCCAAAAAAACAGCCATTAAGCGCAGATACATCAAGTTGGTGCAAAATTGTGGCTTCATCTTTCATGCGCGCCATATGCGTATTTAACGCCTTCTGTGCCGCATCATCGATCACCGGGCCAATATCGCTACGCACGTCAGCCGGATCGCCGATCACCAGCGCATCCATGGCCCCCTGCAATCCTTCGATCAGCAAATCAGCCGTTTCCTCCGGCACCATCAAGATACGCAAGGCGCTGCACCTTTGCCCGGCAGAGCCAAAAGCCGAGGCGATTACATCATCAATAACCTGCTCGCGCAGGGCGCTGGTATCCACCACCATGGCATTCAGCCCGCCGGTTTCAGCAATCAGCGGCACAATCGGCCCGACCCTTTTTGCCAGCGCCTGATTGATCAATGCCGCCGTATCGGTGCCACCGGTAAACACCACCCCATCATGGCGCGCATCGCGGGTTAGTGCGGTGCCCACGTTTGCGCCATCGCCCAACACCAGGTGCAGCACGTCTTTGGGCACACCGGCCAGATGAAACAGGCGCACCGCCTCAAGTGCCACCCTTGGCGTTTGCTCTGCGGGTTTGGCCAGCACCGCATTACCGGCGGCCAGGGCGCCCATGATCTGGCCGGTAAAAATCGCCAAAGGAAAATTCCAGGGGCTGATGCAGACAAAAACCCCTCGTCCTTCAAGCACGTAATGATTGGTTTCACCGGTCGGGCCAGGCAAACGCAGCGCTCCGGCAAACTCCCTTTTGGCCTGCGCCGCATAATAGCGGCAAAAATCCACCGCTTCGCGCACCTCGGCTATGCCATCTTCAAGGGTTTTTCCAGCCTCGCGGCACATCAGTGCGATCAGCGCCGCCATGTTTTCTTCCAACGCACCCGCGCAGGCGCAAAGAATATCGGCACGTTGTTTGCCTCCCAGATGATTCCAGGCCCGCCCGGCGGCTTTGGCGGCATCAAAAGCACGATCTATTTCGTCCTGACCGGCTTGCGGCACCGTGGCTGCCAGTCCTTTGGTATCCAGCGCGGCAACGCTCTGGTTCAGCGCATCAATTTGGCTGGTTTGCGTTAAATCCATGCCAACAGAGTTTTGCCGCTCATCATCATAAAGCGCTGGCGGCGTTGCGATGGCACGATTGCGTTTCAAACGACCAAGCCGGGCAAACGGGTCGGCAGCGACTTCCTCGGCAGGCACCCGTTCATCCAAAAAAGAATGCACGAAGGACGTATTGGCCCCGTTTTCCAGCAAGCGGCGCACCAGATAAGGCAACAGATCCTCATGACTGCCCACAGGAGCATAAGCCCGGCAGACAAGCGCCGGATACATTTTTGTGGCCGCATCATAAAGCGCCTCGCCCATGCCGTGCAGGCGCTGAAATTCAATGGTAACATTTTTTTCGCTGGCCATATGCGATACGGCGGCAAGGGTGTGCGCGTTGTGGGTGGCAAATTGCGCAAACAATAAATCCGGCTCGGATAACAGCACTTGCGCACACGCCAGATAGTTCAAATCCGTTGCTGTTTTTGTGGTCCAGACGGCAAAGTCCGGCACCCCGCTCTGCTGGGCGTGTTTTATCTCGCTGTCCCAATAGGCACCCTTGACCAGACGCACCATAAAGCGGTGCCCACTCTGACGCGCCAATTCCTGTAAATGTTGCAAGACCGCATGACTGCGTTTTTGATAGGCCTGCACCGCCAGGCCCAGTCCATTCCAGCCGACAAGGGATTCTTCACGCGATAATCTGTCCAGAATTTTTAAGGACAAAACCAGCCGGTCGGCTTCTTCCGCATCCAGACAAAACCCGATGTCTGCTTTGGCCGCCTGTTCGGCAAGCGATAATAGTTTGGGGTAAAGTTCTGCAAACACCAGGTCCTCATGGCGGGCATCAAAGCGAGGGTGCAGGGCAGACATCTTGACGGAAATGCCATTAACCTGCTGCACGTCACCGGCCCCGCGCGATTTACCAACCGCCTGAATGGCCTTCGCGTAACGGGTAAAATACCGCCTGGCATCATCATCGGTGCAGGCCGCTTCGCCCAGCATATCAAACGAGAAAAGCGCGGTGGCACCGCTTTGTTTTTTGCCGCGCTTCAAGGCGTTCTCAATATTGCGTCCCAGCACAAACTGCTCGCCCATAATGCGCATGGCCTGCATCATAGAGGAACGAATAGCCGGCTCGCCCACGCGGCCCGCCAGGCGGCGCATATAAACGCCCGGATCATTCTTGAAGCCCACAGCCGGCTCGATCAAACGACCCGTCAGCATCAGCCCCCAGGTTGAGGCATTGACCAAAAAAGAATCAGACTTTCCGGCGTGGGAATCCCAGTCACCGGAGCCAATTTTTTCAGCAATCAGCGCATCTTTGGTTTCTGCATCAGGCACCCGCAGCAAGGCTTCGGCCAAACACATCAACGCAATGCCTTCTTGATTGGAAAGACCAAACTCCTGCAAAAAACTTTCCATCATGCCTTTGCTTCGGCCCATGGACCGGGCGCTTTTTACCAGGGCAATGGCATTTTTATGGATTTTCGCTTGTGCACGGGTGTCCACGCCACACCGCACACCGATCCCGGCGAGCGCCTTGTCCTCGTCAGCGAACTTGTTGGCGTCCAGGATGTCCCAGTTCAGGGAATCAGCCATGGGTAGTCTCCACCTTTTCAGTGGAGATTGTCTTTGAAACCCCATGATAGCAAGCGCTGATTTATATGGTCAAACCTTCACAAGGTTTACTGGTTGTTATGGCCTTGTGCCGTTGGCATACCGGCGAAACAGCCAGACCCGTACGGCGCTCGCCAAACCGCTTTTTTCAGCACTTCCCTCGCGGGATTTATCTATACTTGCCACCAGCGCCGCCAGCGGCAACCCTTCTTCCCCGGCGGCTTGCGCCAGGGCGGACCAGAACTCGGACTCAAGGGCCAGCGATGTGCGGTGGCCAGCAATGGCAAGTGATCTTTTTACCAACACAGTGAATGCTCCATACTGTTTGTGTTAAACCACAAATATGCCCTTTATGGTGCAAGGCAAGGCGACGCATCGTCGCGGTAAAATCTTCCTGAAAAATCACGGCTGGTTATGCGATACGGTCATAAATTTTGGTGGTGTAAGCATACTCATCATCAGGCTTTTTGACCTTTGGTGCAGACGTGTGCAGCGCCCATTCATTTGCCGGTAAATCGGCAAACCAGGCATCACCCTTCACCGTGGCATCCACTTCGGTCAGATACACCCGATCGGCAATGGGCAGAGCCAGTTCATATAGCATGGCACCACCGATGATGACCATTTCATCCGTCTCTGATTTTTGCGCCAGTGCCTTGCCTTCTTTAAGCATAGTGCCAAAATCGTCAAATACATGCGCGCCGGGTGCCAGAAAGTTTACATCCCGTGACAAAACAAGATTTTCCCGACCCGGCAAGGGCTGCACAAAAAGGGAATCCCAGGTTTTACGCCCCATCAATACCGGCTTGCCCAGCGTGCTGCGCTTGAAGTGCGCCAGTTCTGAGGGGAGATGCCATGGCATTTTACCCCGGTGCCCGATGACCCCGTCATGGGCGCGGGCGACAATCAGCGATAAACGGATTTCTTCTTTTGCATTCATCGGTTAGGGTCCATCACTTGGCAGGTATGCAGGAGTTTTCATGGCACCCCTTATCACGCGCCTTGGTGCATATAAATGGACGCTGGTGTATATCGCCATCATCCCTTTGGTAAACTGGTCTTTTAGCTGGGCACCCAATTTCACGCTGATGGAAGGCTGGTCATTTAATCCGGTGACAGTGGTTACCGGGCTGGTGCTGGTGGTGCGTGATTTTGCCCAGCGCGAAATAGGGCATCGTGTGTTGTTTGCCATGGTGGTGGCGCTCATCCTGACCGTCTGGCTGGCAGGACCACAACTGGCACTGGCCTCTGGTGCCGCCTTTGCCATTGCCGAACTGGTGGACTGGGCGATTTTCACCTTCACCAAATGGCCGCTATCTCGCCGGGTGTTTGTCTCCAGCCTGATCGCTGCCCCCATCGACAGCGTGGCGTTTCTTTATGGCGCGAATTTCATTCGTGCCGGGTCCTTGACCGCTGCCAATGTGGTCATGTCTATCGCCGGTAAAATGGTCGGCGCGGTGGTGGTGTCGCTGGTGGTCTGGCGCAGTGAAAAAAAAGCGCGTTAAACCGCGACTTTTGCGGCAATGCCCGGATACGGCTCATAGCCCGTCAGTGCAAAATCATCATAGGTAAAATCAAACAGATTTTGCACATCATCATTCATCACCATTTGCGGCAAGACCTTTGGGGTGCGTGATAATTGCTCCGCTGCCTGATCCAGATGATTGAGATAAAGGTGCAGATCGCCAAAGCTGTGCACAAACTCGCCAGGTTTAAGGCCCGTGACCTGCGCCATCATCATGGTGAGAAGCGCATAAGAGGCAATGTTAAATGGCACGCCTAAAAATATATCGGCAGAGCGCTGGTAAAGCTGGCAGGACAGCTTGCCATCCGCCACAAAAAACTGAAACAGGCAGTGACAAGGGGGCAGAGCCATCTCCTCCAAATCAGCGGGGTTCCATGCACTCACAATGATTCGCCGCGAATTCGGGTTGTTGCGTATCTGCGATAATGCCTGGCTGATCTGGTCAATCACCTGCCCGTCAGGGGCGGCCCAGGAACGCCACTGCTTGCCATAAACCGGGCCAAGTTCACCGTCCGCATCAGCCCATTCATCCCAGATGCGCACGCCGTTTTCACGCAAATAGGCCACATTGGTGCTGCCTTTCAAAAACCATAAAAGTTCATGAATTATGGATTTCAGGTGCAGCTTTTTGGTGGTCAGCACCGGAAAACCCCTGGCCAGATCAAACCGGGTCTGCCTGCCAAATACCCCGCGCGTTCCCGTGCCAGTACGATCGTCGCGCTCGACGCCATTTTCATAAACGTCCTGCAACAGGTTCAGATATTCGCGCATAATGGTCTCCTGAGCAATATACATAAACCGATTCCGCCCAAGGGGCGCAATCCCGGAACCGGCAATAATCAACATTTTGCCCCATGACGGACACCTTTATATTCGATAGAATAAAGCGTGGCTTGGGCAATGGGACGTGCAAAATGACGGATCAGGAAAAAACGCCGATTAACGCATCGCGATCTTTTGCGGTTGCCGATTATCTTGTGTTTGCCGGCATTGGCGCACTTTGCGGTGCCGGACTGTGGCTGGTTGGTGAAGACAATATAATTGCTGGAAACCTCAAACCACAAGCCGCTATTGCACTCATTTCATTGGCGGCCACTTTTACGCTTTTATGGCGGCGCGAGCAGATGCCCCTTCGCCTTGGTTTCATCATTTTACAAGCGGTTCTTCTTACGGCATTAACTTGGCAAAGCATTGAGATATTTGGTGAACCATCAGAGGACAATCTGATTTTCTGGATGGGCGTTAGCGCGCCCTTGCTTGGGTTTTTACTGGCCGCCTTTGCCCGTGCCAGCTTTCGCGAGCGGCGGATTTTCTGGCCCTATAAAGCCCTGTGGCAATCCGGGGCCTCAATCCTTGCCGATGGGGTGATCGCGGGGGCCGTAGGCCTTGCCGCTATTGCCTTTGTTGCGCTTTGGGGCGTTGCTTTCAAAGCCTTTGGCATGGAGTGGGCAACCAAAATCGTGCACAGCCCTGCGTTTTTGTTGCCCCTTGGCGGCGCTTCGGCGATGATTGCTGGTGGGTTGGCGCGCAGTAATACCCGTCTTGGCGAGGCGGTGCGCAGTATATTACTGATCGGTTGCCGGATCGGCCTGCCTCTGGCGGCTGTGTTCTCCCTCATTTTTGCCGTTGGTCTAATTTTTGGCGGTGCAGACAGCCTTGAAAAAGTGCCCCTGACGCCTGCCGGTTTGTTATTGGCTTTGGCACTGATGTCCGAACTGATCTTTAATGGCGTCTATCAGGATGGTGCCAGCAAACCACCAAAATGGTTGCGTCTGGCAAGCTGGCTGGCACTGATCATTCTGCCGGTTTACACACTGGCCGCCGCCGCTGCCCTGTGGATGCGGGTGCAGGATTATGGCCTGACGCCCTGGCGCATGATCGCCCTGATCGCCCTAACCCTGACTGCCGCCTATACCGTATTATTGCTCACCGGCCTGATCAGCGAGTTTTTTGCCAAGCGATTTTCCGGCTGGATGCCGCCCATTGCGAAACTCAATACCTTTATGGCGCTAGTCTGGATTGTCGTGCTGGTGCTGATGCACACACCCCTGCTGGACCCCATTGCAGTTTCGGCCAAAAATCAGGAAACGCGGCTACGCAATGGCCAGGTATCGGTGGAAAAATTTGATTTTGGCTATTTGTATTTTAAACTGGGACGTCCCGGTAAAGCCTCCATTGCCCGTCTGGCAGCCCTTGACGATCCACAAATTCAGGCCGGGATTAACCGCGCCAAAGCGGCCAGCAATTACTGGGATTATAAACACCCGAAGAACGTAGTAAGTGGCGAACCCGCACCCAAGGGTCAGGCTTTATCACAAATCAATTCCATTTTAGCCCGTGCCAATATGGCGTTGAGCGACTCGGCCAGCTTTGATTATGGCATGCTGGCCTACGGCAAAGGGGAAGCCGGCCAGAAGGCGTTTGACGCGCTGGCACAATGGGCCGAGGCCAGCGACTCTGATGACAGTGGCCAGGTCCGCATCCTGCGCGAACGGGTGGGCCAGGGCATTGTCGCCGCCCGCCTGGCCAAAACCATGGAAGGATGGCAAAGTGCTTTAACGGCTGCCAATGCCGGGCAACAGACGTTTGCCAAAGACGTGCAGGCCATCAAACATATCGCCGGACAACTTGGTGAAATGGCGGCACAGGACCGGGCCGCACGAGCGTTATTTGAAAAACGCACCCGTCAGGCCGGGAATATTCCATCGGCGCAGGCAATGCTGGAATTGTTAAAAGCCAGCGCTTTTGTGGACCAGATGGACGCGGAAAATCTCAGGCGATTAAAAGAACTGCTGGACGATAAAGTCTGGTTCGACCCTGAAAAAACCGGACGCTTTGCCGAACAGAATGCCTGGCTGATTGTGCTGCATGCCAATCATGATCTGGACTTTCAGGAAGCCGTTCTTAAAGAGATCGAGCCACGGGCATTGGCCGGCACGTTTGATGGCCGCCGCTATGCACATCTTTATGACTCACTGGCCCGCGCCCGTGGCAAGCCACAACGCTATGGCACTAAATCCATCTGCGAAGAAGGACGCTGGGTAGCCGATGTCACCGAGGACCCGCAAAACGTGGACAAACGGCGCGCCATTATGGGTTTGGCACCATTGGCACAAACACTTTCAGAGGAAAATACCCGCTTTGGGCAATGTCACCAATAAAGTTAATCCATGTGCTCAAATTGCCCGATTATACGCGGCTTTGCGTAGGCGGGGATAATTATGGGTAACCCCCAAAAAACACAGGGTCATTAAGGGGTAACAAGCCTCATTTAAGGGGTCCGAAAAGGGTAATAAGGGTCAATTAAGGGGGTTTTGAGGGACACCGTGAGGGTCATTAAGGGGTAGTGAGTGTCCCTCAAAGTGTCCTTGAGGGTCTATGCACGGGATAAGCTCTTTTGTGTCATCCCGGCCTGCGAGCCGGGACCTATAGTGAATATCCATAGGCCCTATAGGCCCCGGACTAAATCCGGGGTGACACGAATGAGAGTTTGGGTATGGGACTACCTGAACCTTGTCCTACAGGGGCGCTTGCAGGGTATATTACCGGTAAGGTGTATGACATCAGAGTGCTTGACCCGTGTGTGCGGCGTGTTACCTCCATTTTTCATCTGGAGAATGCCATGACACGCCTGAGTGAACTTGCCGCTACCAACAAGGCCTGGCCCTTTGAACAGGCCCGTGCCCTGCAAAAGCGTTTGCAGCAAATGGAAAGGGCGGGCAAGCCCAAGGACGGCCCGGTAGTGTTTGAAACCGGTTATGGTCCTTCCGGCCTTCCACATATCGGCACCTTTGGCGAAGTGGTGCGCACGTCCATGGTGCGCCATGCCTTTCATGTGCTCACCGATCACAAAGTGCCAACCCGGATGATTTGTGTGTCCGATGATATGGACGGGATGCGTAAAATTCCCGCCAACGTGCCCAATCAGGCAACCCTGACTACCCATCTTGGCAAGCCTTTAAGTGCGGTGCCAGATCCGTTTTCCAACGAGTATGAGAGTTTTGCCGATCATAATAATGCGCGCCTGCGCGCCTTTCTGGACAGTTTTGGCTTTGAGTATGAATTTCTGTCTGCGACAGCGCTTTATAAATCCGGCACCTATGATGCCATGCTGCTAAAGGCGCTGGATAAATTTGATGAGATCATGACGGTTATGCTGCCTACTTTGGGTGCGGAGCGTCAGGCCACCTATAGCCCGTTTCTGCCCATCTCGCCCAAAACCGGCAAAGTGCTTTATGTGCCTATGAAGCGCGTGGATGCAAAAGCCGGCACCATCACCTTTGATGATGAGGACGGCGAGGAGACCACCATTCCCGTGACGGGTGGCCATGCCAAGCTGCAATGGAAGCCTGATTTTGGTATGCGATGGGCGGCGCTGGGTGTGGATTTTGAAATGTTCGGCAAGGACCATCAGGACAATGCGCCGATCTATTCCAAAATCTGTAAAATCCTGGGGGTGCGCCCGCCAACCCAATATGTTTATGAGCTGTTTCTGGACGAAAAGGGAGAAAAAATCTCCAAGTCCAAAGGCAATGGCATTTCGGTCGAGGAATGGCTGGCGTATGCACCGGCGGAAAGCCTGTCGCTTTACCAGTTTCAAAAGCCCCGCGTGGCCAAGAAGCTGTATTTTGATGTGATCCCCAAAACCGTGGATGAATATTTGCAACATCTGGCCGCTTATCCAGGTCAAGAACCCGCCCAGCAATTGAGCAATCCGGTCTGGCATATTCATCAAGGCGATGTGCCCGAAGCAAAAATGCCGGTGACATTCGCCCTTCTTCTCAATCTGGTTAGCGCCGCCAATGCCGCCGACAAGGAAGTTCTGTGGGGCTTTATCTCGCGCTATGCGCCAGAGGCCAGGCCGGACACCCATGC
>JAJFFP010000045.1 GCA_021776595.1 Robiginitomaculum sp.
CAGGGCCTCCAGTGCCACCTTCGCCTTAAACTCCGGCGCATGTTGCTTTCGTTTTGACATCTCTGATCTCCTCTTTGTCGAAGATCAGCAGACAACAAATCATAGCTTATGTCAGTGTCCGATTTCCGGGCAGTAGCTCAGGGTAATATGTTTTTCGGGTTCTTTGACGCCCAATATATTGGAGTGGTGAAGGAGCGAATGAATCTTATTTCGCAAGGAGCAATGGCACGCATTATCCCTTGTACAGTCACATTCATACTACCTACTATCCATTTTCAGCTCAATGCGGCGATTACGGGCCAGGGCGGCGGCGGAGCGGCCCCGGTCAATGGGATGAAACTCACCAAAGCCGGCCGCCACAAGGCGTTTTGGCGGTACCCCGGCGCGGACAAAGAATTTGACCACGGATATGGCCCGCGCTGCCGACAGCTCCCAGTTGGAGGCATAGCCAGAGCGGATGGGAATGCTGTCGGTATGGCCATCCACACGGATCACCCAATCGATATCGGCAGGAATTTCTTGCGATACATCAATAATGGCAGCGGCAATTTGCGCCAGGGATTCCCGCCCCGCCGGGTTAAGTTCCGCCGAGCCGGAGGCAAACAAGATATCGGTTTCAAAGACAAAGCGGTCACCCACCACATGAATGCCTTCACGATCGCCCAGAACCTCCAGCAGACGGCCAAAAAATTCTGATTTATAACGCGCCAGTTCGGAAACCTTTTGCGCCAGCGCTGCGTTCAGGCGTTTGCCCAGATTGACGATTTGGGTTTTTTGTTTCTTGTCCAATGCCTCGGCGGTCTCCAGTGCCGCGTTCAGCCTGGCCAATTGCTGGTTCAGGGCGGCTATTTGCGCCGAAAGCGCGGCGATTTCATCGCGGGCCTTTTGCGAAATTTCCTTTTCTTCATCCAATGCACTTTGCAGGCCGGCCGAGCTATCCTGCGTAGCCGCCAGCGTCGCCTGCAATGCCTCCATGTCCTTGTTTTTCTGCTCCAACGTCACCAACAGCAGGGCAATGCGCTCTTGCGCGCTTTTGTTTTTTCCCTGTTCCAGTGCCAGCATATCGGCCAGATCAGTAAGACGAGTGTTTAGCCGCGCCAATTCCGCATCGCGATTGGAAAGCGCCCGCCCAAGGGTGAATTGCGCAGCGATAAAAAGCGACAGCAAAAATACCACCACCAGCAGCAATGTCGCCAGGGCATCAACAAATCCCGGCCAGTAATCTTCGGCCGCATTGCCGCGCCGCGCATTTCGGGGACCGGCCATGGGCTTAGGGTCTCTCGCCGCGTGATAAGGAAATCATGGTCTTGGTGAGAATTTTGATCTCCTCACGCACCGCCTCAATGCCTATGGCGCGATGCTCCTCGCTTTGGCGGATCACTTTTTCCAGCGCCGATATGTTTTCTGCGGCCTGCTCCAGCAAGGCCGAAGTATAGGCCGGGCTGCCGGGATCGGCCTCTTTGCCGGCCACGGCCACACGGCTGATAGTCGCAATCCAGTCTTCAATCTCATTAAAAAACCGGTTTTGTGCCTGTCCGGCCTGTAAATCCAAAAACCCCACAACCAGCGATCCAGCCAAACCAAATAATGAGGAGGAAAACGCCGTGCCCATGCCCTTAATCGGCTCTTCCAGCGCTTGCATGAGTTTTAACACATCTTCTTCCCCGCCGGTGGAGCCGGATAAAGCGCTGACCGCTGAACCAACCGAGCTCACCGTTTGAAGAAGACCCCAAAATGTGCCGAGCAGGCCAAGAAAAATAAGCAACCGGCCAAGATAGCGGGTGATTTCACCCGATTCGGCCATTCGAGAAGATACCGCATCCAGTATCGAGCGCGTGGAGGCCGAAGAGAGTTTCAAATGCCCCGGCGTTTCGCTCAGCAGCACCGCCATGGGCGCGATCAGGCCGGGGGGGCGATGCAAGTTTGAAAAATCATTGGACACCGTTAAACGCCGCACCCAGCGCGTCGCCGGCCCCACAGCCAGTGTCTGGCGAAACGTATAAAGCACAGCAACCACAAAAACGATAATGATCAGCCCGTTAATGGGCCGATTGCTCTCAAAGGCCTGTAATATGGTGTCCTGCAAAACATAAACCAGGGCGGCCACCAGACCTAAGAACCCAAGCATCCAGGTCAGATACTGCCCCGGTCCGGTAAAGCGAATTTTGCCGAAATTTCCATTACTCATAAAATTCCTCACTTAGGTCCTGCAAGAGCCGTGTGTTCGCCCGGCCTGAAAAAGCACTATAGCGCCATTTTTGTCTGATTTTAGACCTTTTTGTGCAACACCTGATTTTAATTTTTATCTTGCTTCAATAAAAGTGAAAATTATGGGCCAAACGCAATGGTTTGAGACAGGTTTTGCCATTTCTCCATCCTTCGAGATGATTGCTACGCAATCCCTCAGAGCCTGCCCCGGACCTGATCCTCAGGATAAGGCCATAGAAAGTATTATAACCACCTCATGTTGAGGCGGCGCGCAGCGCCCTCGAAACATGGAGGGCAAATTGCCACTAATATACCCCACCTACGCCATCGTTGGATAACGGTTTAGCTATCCCCCACGCTCTAAATCAAACGTGTCATCCCGGCCACCGAGCCGGGATCCATTGTGATTCTCATGCGCAAAGGCATGAAATAATGGACCCTCCGGTCAAGCCGGAGGGCGACGAAGGGCAGTGTTTGTGATTTAGAATATGTTATCCCGTGCATAGACCCTCAAGGGACACACACTACCCTTTAATGACCCTCACGCTGTCCCTCAAATACCCCTAAAGTGACCCATAACACCCTTTTATGAACCCTTAAATCAGGCTTATTGCCCCTTAATAACCCTCAGAGAAGCGAGGATAAACGCGCTCAAGTAGCGAAGCGGTAGCGCACTTAAATAACTAATCCCCACCCATACAAAGCAAGCTATAATGGTGCCATTTGGAAAGGTGGTAACAATCTGTTTGTTACAATCTTGACCGCATCAACCCGTTAAGCGATGCGCACACGGTTAACAAATTCACGCACTTCGGCGCCAAGCGTTTCGGTCTGCAAGGTCATTTCAACCGTGGCTTCATGGGTTGAAACCGAAGTGGATTCGGTCTTGGAAGAGGCTTCGGCAAGTTGCGTTACCGAGTCAGATATTTGTTTGGAACGCGCAGCGGCCAGACTGATACTTTCGCTGATCTCTCCGGTGGTCGCCGATTGCTCCTCGGCAGTGGTGGATACATTGGCCAGGCGCTCTTCGATCTGACCGATGGAGCTGGCAACCTCGCCAATCTGCTCAACGCAACTCTGCGCAACGTCCTGGATTTCCTTGATTTGGGTGTTGATGTCCTGGGTAGCCTGCGTGGTTTGCTCCGCCAGACCCTTGACCTCAGAGGCAACGACAGAAAATCCGCGCCCGGCATCACCGGCACGGGCGGCCTCAATCGTGGCATTAAGTGCCAGAAGATTGGTTTGTTCGGCAATGTCCTGAATGATCTGGACAATGCTGTCGATACGCCCTGCGGCTTGTCCAAGGCTTTTGACTACGGTGTTGGATTCGCGCGCGGCTTGGGCTGCACTTTGTGCAAAATCTGCCGAACTGCTGATTTGTTCGGATACTTCTTTGATAGAGCTCCGCAATTCTTCGGTCGCTGCGGCAACCATTTCAATATTATCAGCAGACTCACGCGATGCCTGCGCCGCGCTATTGGCTTCCCCACCCGATGTCCGCGCCGTATCGGTAAGCTCAAAGGCACTGGCCTGCATCTGCCCTGCAGACGAAGCCACCGTATCCACCAGTTCGGTAACCGAGGCCTCAAAATCGTCAGCCAGCTTGTTCATTGCCGTCAACTTTTCTACCTGGGCACGTTCTTCAAGCGAAAGTTGCTCTTTGCGCAAACGATCCGCTTCGATCATGTTTTGGCGAAAAACGGCAACCGCGCCGGCCATATTGCCAATTTCGTCCTTTTGTCCTTCGGCAGGCAGGGTAATGGTTGAATCTCCTTTGGCCAGTTTCAGCATGGCCGATGTCATGGCGCGTATCGGGACAACCACGAGATAATAAAGCCCGGCACCGGCGATAGACAGGGTAAGCAAAACCCCGAACATGGCTGGCAGTGAAAGGTCCAGTGCCGTGCGCGAGGCCTGCAGGGCGGATCGCCTGGTCGTTTCAGCACGGGCTTGCAGATCAGTGGTTAATCCGGCGAGGGCCTGATTGGCTTCTCGCACATTATCGCGGACTTGCGCCATATAACGATTACCTGCCTTGCGTTCATCCATGATGAATTCATCCATGGCGGATAAGGATAATTCTTCGATCTGGTCTGCTTTTTCACGAACCAGCCTGGTAATTTCAGGTGCATAGGGCTGCAACATTTCCAGTTCAGCAAATAGTTGCTGCTTGGCGCTGGCCGCAGCATCCACCGAACTGTCTTTCAAACTGCTGGCCAATTCAGCGTTCCAGTATTTCATGTCGCCAAAAGCCTGGGCCGCATTTCTGGCGCTTTGCAGTCGGTCCAGTGTCTGGCCCTGTTCAACGACCGCCTTTTCAATGGCTGTGTTTTTGGCGCGAAGCACAAGAAAAAAGCATGTTGAAAGCGTAGCAATCAACATTAACAGCACCGAAATTTTCGTCAGCACTGGCAAATTCGCAATGGAATTTGGAACCTGCATAAAGATTACGTCCCCGATTTAACGCGAAGTTTCAGTTAGTTTATCGAAAATTCAAAGAGCACTTTTCCGCCCTCGACAGCGGCGGCTTCGCTTGCCTGGACCACTCCAAATGCGCCCGGTTTTTTGCCGATCTGGCGCGCCAGAATACGGGCCGAACCTACACCGCGCGGCGGCGTTTCACCGCTCATTTGCTTGAGTTTCAGCCAGTGCGCTTCCAACTCTGTGCCCGTCATGCCAAGAACTTTCTGGATAAAGGCTTGTTGTGCTGCGGAGCCTTCCTCGCGGCCAAAAGGAATGGCTTCCACGCCACCAGGCCAGTTCTTTTGCTCTTTCAGGTAAAGGCGTTTGATTTGCGTGCGTTTGACATTGTCGTCACCGGAAAAACCATTTTGCGCATTGACCATAACGGCATATTCCTGCGCAATAGTTGGGGTGCTGAGTGTGAAAGCCAGCAACACCAAAGCGCCAGCCAATACAAGTTTCAAGAATATATTTTGCATTGCTCCGCTCCTAAAAGTTAAAGGTGGTGGAGAGTTGAAAAACGTGCGTGTCAGCCGCCGGAATACCGACATCCTTTTTCGCCCGTCGCCAGCGATAGATACCACGTAAATGCGTATTGAAGATTGGCCGGAAGGACAGACCCAAGACATTTTCAACACTTTCTCCACCTGGCAGGCCTGTGTCGAGATAATCGAACCGGTAAAAGGCTGTCCATTTATCGCTCAGCTTGTAGGCAGGCATGGTATAAAATGCGACTTTACCAGGTGCGCCTTCTTCATCGGTAAGGAAAATTTCGTTTTTCCATATCCAGCGGCCCTTCTGGAATAAAACGTCGGCACCAAGAACGGCAAAATTGGCGTCTGCGCTGCTGGAACGATCCCCGTATGTGCCGTTAAGACCAAAGGTCAGACCCGCATCAACAAAGGAATAAGCAAGCCGACCACCAACATTGAGATTGCTTGAATTGCCGGCCCAGGCAGCGGCGTAGGCGTTGTAACTGAACTTGTTATTGCCTACAAATTTGGAGCCATGAACATTCAGGCCGTCTGAGAAATTGGCAAAAATCGTCTGACCGGGGAATGGGCGCAAAAATTGTGGCTGCTCCGGGTCCAGAAGATTGGCCGGGAAATGTTCGATATTGATAATCCCCTGCGGCGTAATAAACCGCCCAAATTGAACATTGAACATATCACTTTTTGAATATTGCGCCCAAGCGATAACCGTATCGGTGACAACCGGCGAATTGTTATTGGCAAAGAAGGGCGAGCGCCGCCCTGCCGGGTCTGAAAACTTCAGGGGCGCATTGCGAATAAACGCCTGTGCCACAAAGAGATCCCAGGCATTGCCCAGCTTGGCCTTGACCAGCAATTCAAACACTTCACGGTTAAAAGCCGCCTCGGTCTTGTCTTCGCCAATGGCCAACGTGGTGGCAATGTCAACAAAACCGCCAATATCCAGCTTGGTGGCATCAAAGGCATTGGCTACGGCCCGGCTGCCCACACGACCATCTATGGTATCCACGGTGTCCTCAAGCTCTTCGACGCGCTCGTCCAACTCCGTCATCATACCCATATTGGATGATGCATTAGCCTTATGTGATTTTTGCGCAGCAATTTCATTTTGCAGCTCTGCAACTGTGCTGCTCAATTGCTGGATCGCTACCATGGCTGCATCCAGTTTACGCTGCATTTGCGCCATATGTGCATCCGTATTGTCATCAGCCAACGAAGTGGCAGGTGCGGACATAACCAGCCCGGATACCGCAGCCCCCAGCAATAAACGGCGCAAAGTTACGATACGTGATTTGTTGAATTTCATTTTGCCCACCCTGCATTAAGCGATTCGATCGCCAACAAATAATTAGGCGCAGGGTGAACAGTTTTGGTAAACGTCTGGTAAATTCGATTTAATCATGGTGATTCACGCTTGAATAAACTGAATCTCAATAATGACAAACTATACAATATGTATTGTGCTAGATCATTTTTATTTTCCATCATTAAATCAAATAATATATAATAGATACTGCAATTAAAATAAACAAAAATAACGGCGTTTGCTAAATAATGCTTTAGAGTTTGGATGTGAAATTTCTTTAATCCTAAACATTCTCACACGGCGCTTTCGCCATAATACAATGTCACAACATGTTTGGCTTCGGCAAAAAATAGCCAGCGTTCGACCGCCAGCCCTATGGCGGCACTTAGCAGCGCCAGGGTAGAAACCGGCAAGGCATATGAACCAGCGATACTCCCCAGGGAAGCCACCAGTGCCATAGGTATGATAAAGCCAGACACCAGCGCAATCTGGCGCAGCTTCAAGGCATGTTTGCGCGCAATTTTATAACCCATCTCTTTGAGGAGATAATTATCTTCGCCGTGCGGGCTTTCAATCATGCGCACTTTGCCAAACCGGCCAAGGCCAGTGGCACTTTCTGCGGTGCTTGTTGCTGGAGATTTCTGTATCGAGCGCCAATAGGTCAGCTTGAGCAGGGCCGCCAATGCCGACAGACCCACTACCAGCTTGATCATCAGGCCGGTGTGTCCCATTTGAAAACTGATTTGCAATACCAGCATCAGCAAAGCCCCGCTCATCAACGATAACACCAGATAACCAACACTGGTGAGGCGATGGTTCCAGGCCGGAATGGTTTTGAGCGATGCATAGATCATCGAGGTGAAATATACGGTGATTAGACACAAGAGCGCACTTAAAATACCAAGCAGGCCAACAAGGCCAGTGTTTTGACCCAACATTACCCAGCCAAGGGCGTAAAGCCCGGTGGGCCCAAATGTCACAATTGCCGCCACGCCTTCACGTGACAGCCAGGAGGAGCGCCATTGCGACAAGGCCCGCCAGGCCCGCTCTGGCCGACCAAGATGCGCCGTGGACGACAGCAAGCCGGAAATGACCAAAAAGAATGCCAGTCCAAAGCCAACCATACCAAAAGTGCGATCAGCCGGTATGATGCCCATCGCCCCCATGACGCTCAGCCAGACCAGCAGGCCATAGCCAGCCCCGGACGCGGTTGTGAAATAAATTACGGATTTAGCCGGATGCATGTTTTTTCCTCTCAGCCAAATAGACAGGCAGTCTTATAGCGTTAGATCGGGATACGCCGGTATCCAGAACAACCTCACGACTGGATTCTGATTTGCATCGGAATGACGTATACAAGGGCAACTTTTTTTCCTCACTTCACGCCGACAGGACTTTATCAACCCAGCGGGCAAGCAGGCCTGCACCATCGCTGCCATCGTCTTGATGTTCCAGCATACGCGGTGCCACCTCATTGCCCAGTTTTTTTGGCCTTGGTGGCAAATAGCGATTAACCGGTTTAGTGCCCTGTTCAGGCATCAGGGCATAGCCCTCTCGTGCGGCTACCAGCTTGCTGACATCCGAATCCGGATTACCCAGATCACCAAAGCTGCGCGCACCGGACGGGCAGGTGGAAACACAGGCCGGCACCCGGCTCTCTTCAGGCAGGTTTTCATTATAGATTTTATCAATACACAGGGTGCATTTCTTCATCACCCCCTCGTCCTCATCATATTCGCGCGCCCCGTATGGGCAGGCCCAGGAGCATAATTTACAGCCAATGCAGATGTCGGTATTGATCAGGACGATCCCGTCCTCCTCGCGCTTATAGGACGCCCCTGTGGGGCATACTGTTACGCAAGGCGCATCATCACAATGCAGACAGGAGCGTGGAAAGTGCACGGTGCGCGAAGTGCCTGCCACTTCATCAACCGCCTCATAGGTATGCACCCGATTGAACCAGACACCATCGGGTTTGGCACCATAGGGCTCAATATCCGTCAACGGCGCCATTTTGCCAGATGTGTTCCATTCCTTGCAATTGACCGCGCAGGCATGACAGCCCACGCAAATATCCAGGTCAATCACCAGGCCAAGTTTTACCTTGGATGGGTTTTGCGGCAAAGAGGTCATGATGCGTCCCCTTTGGTGTGATTGCCCTTGCCATCAGCAATACCGCCAATGGTTTGCGCATTTTCATGGCGATTGCCAATCCATTCCCGCTCGCCTGCCTTTTTACCGGTCGGTGCGCCTTTCAGGTCGGCACCGTAACGCAATATTTCTGGTGCAGGTTCAGTGTCTGGCTCACGCGGACAGGCCTCAAACATCGGCTCGGTAAAGCCAGCCTCGTGCGCTTCGCATTTGCTGACATTGACGCGCAGATCAAACCAGGCTGCCTGCCCGGTTACCGGATCAGAATTGGAATATCGCTGGCCGTTTTTACCGGGAGCCAACACCTCGGATATAATGTGGTTAAGCAAAAAGCCTTTATTGGATTCAGGTGCATCGGTGGACAAATTCCACGCCCCCTTGCGCTTGCCAATCGCGTTCCAGGTCCACACAGTTTGCGGATTAACCCCGGTGATCAGCTTTACCTGACCCTTAACCCGCCCGTGTCGGCTTTCAATCCACACCCAGTCATCATCTTCAATGCCATAATGCGCCGCCGTATCTATATTCATGTGCAGCTTGTTGGCCGAAGTGATCTGACGCAACCAGGCGTTTTGCGAGCCCCAGGAATGATACATGTGCATGGGGCGCTGGCTTAGGGCGTGCAATGGAAACTGGTTAGTATCCACTTCGGCTTCTTCAAACGGCATATACCAGATGGGCAGAGGATCGAAATAGGTCTCTATGCGCTCACGATGTTCATCCGGTGGCTGTTTGTCCCCATGGCCTTGCGCGGCCAGGCGGAATTTCTGCAAATCCTCATTGTAAAGCTGAAAGACGATCGGGTCCGCATGACCAATCCAGCCCATTTTGGTCGCATGATCCAGATAGCTTTGATTAAATGGCTTAAAATAAAGCTGCTCCGGAAGAAGCTCCTGGGTCCAGAAACACCCGTTTTCTATATACCGTTCTATCTGGTTTGGATTGGTTGCGCCGCGCCCCTGTTCGGTGCCATCCTTGCCGCGCCAGCCCGCCAATGGTCCGATGCCAGAGTTCTTTCCCCGCTCATGATTGGCCATGTAGTCCACATAGCCTCCAGGGTAGACGGCGCTGCCATCCTCTTTGGTCATGCCCGGCAAATGAAGGCGATGGCCAAGGTCAATCAGCACATCCTGAAATGGCCGCACGTCCCCTTCGGGTTTGAGGATGGGTTGACGGATGGAATCCCCCGCCCCATGCGCCGACGAGATCGGCCGGTCCAGCATGGAGATACAATCCCAGCGCTCAAGATAGGTGGTGTCAGGCAGGATCAGATCACAATAGGGGACGGTTTCGGACCAAAAGGCATCGGAGTAGATGATTTTAGGGATTTTATAGTCCCCATTGTCATCCTTGGCGGTAAAGTAATCGAGTGTGCCCGGCACATTCATCGATGAATTCCAGGCCATATTGGCCATATACATGAACAAAACATCGATCTTATAGGGATCGGCGTTGGCGGCATTGTGCAGCACCATGTGCATCATGCCATGCAGGGATAACGGGTGTTCCCATGAAAAGGCTTTATCGATGCGTTGCGGCGCACCTTCGGCGTCAACCAGCAGGTCATCAGGCGATTTAATAAAGCCCAGAGGCGGTCCGCCCAGTGGCTCGCCCGGCTTGTCGGCGGGCCCGACGGGACGCACCCCCGGCGGAATTGGCTTTGGAAACGGCGCCTTATAGCGCCAGCCCCCCGGCACATCGACTGATCCTATCAAGGCCTGCAAAATATGCAGTGCCCGGCAGGTATGAAACCCGTTTGAATGCGCAGAAATGCCGCGCATGGCATGAAATGAGACCGGACGGCCAATCATTTTATCGTGGCGCCGACCCCAGGCATCGGTCCATTCGCGCTCAATGACCACTTCTTCTTCAAAGGCCACATGGGCAATCTCGGCGGCAATACGGCGAATGGTTTTAGCTGGAACCCCAATAGTATCGGCCACTGCATCAGGGCTGAATTCATCGGCCAGATAGCGTTTGGCCAGATGCTGAAAGGAAGGCACTACATTGCGTTTTTTAACGGTGTGCACCCCGGCAAAGGCGGGGGCATTGTCTGCATCTGCACCCAGGGCGTTGATGGCTTTCTTTTTGTGCAAATCCCAGACCAGCGGGTTGCCTTTTGCATCGCGTAAAAACAGACCATGATCGGGCTTGCCCGGCTCATCAATCACCAGCCATGGTGCGTTGGAATAGCGCGCCAACGAGGCAAAATCTATTTTTTCGGCGCGCAACAACTCATGAATAATGGCAAACACAAACAGCCCGTCTGTGCCGGGGCGCACCCCAATCCATTCGTCCGCTATGGCGTTATAGCCATTCCGCGACGGGTTCACCGCCACGAACTTGGCTTCGCCACGGGTCTTCATTTTACCCATCCCGATTTTGATCGGGTTACTGTCATGGTCTTCGGCCACCCCGAACAGCATGAAATATTTCGTCAAATCCCAGTCCGGTTCACCAAATTCCCAAAACGCACCGCCAAGGGTATAGAGCCCGCCAGCGGCCATATTAACCGAACAGAACCCGCCATGGGCGGCAAAGTTATGGGCACCATATTGCGTTGCCCACCAGCCGGTAAAAGACTGGCTTTGATCACGCCCGGTAAAGAATGCCAGCTTTCCAGGGTCTTTGGCGCGCACATCGCCCAGCCACTTGGTGGCCAGCGCCAGCGCTTCGTCCCACTCGATTTCCTTAAACTCGCCAGAGCCACGTTCGCCTACGCGCAAAAGCGGCTTTTTCAGCTTGGCGGGAGAATATTGCTGCATAATGCCGGCAGAGCCTTTGCCGCACAGCACACCCTGATTGACCGGGTGATCCGGATTGCCTTCGATATAACGCACCTTGCCGTTTTTCAGATGCACCCGAATACCGCACCGGCAAGCGCACATATAGCATGTCGTATGCTTGACCTCATCAGCCACCTCCGGCGACAGGTCCACCTTTTCCTTAACCGTTGAAAACGGATTTGCGCTCACGCCGTAACTCCCCAATACCGTTTATTCGGTAATTCTAATATGACACTGCCATATTGAACGGGAATTTCAACAAAAAAGATGCGCTCAAAGGGGGAGGGTTAACGAACAATCATCACTGAGTTTGCGGCTTTTTGCAAAACCTCATAGGCCACGGATGTTGTGAAAAACCGCCGCAGCCCTTTAACACTGGAATCGGCCAATACTATCAAAGAGTAATTACGACCCTTGCCAACAATACATTCCACCGGATCGCCTACACCCGTGCTTTGCCCTGCTATGCTTAGCCCTTCGGCCTCTATGGCCGCCTTGGCGCGCGCCACTACACTTTTAGCGGTTTCCAACTCATCCTCTGTTGCGGCCACCGAATAGAGAAAAACCGGGCAATGGCAACGCGATGCGATCTGCGCATCTTTTACGGCACTTTGAATCGCCTTTTCAGTGAAGTCCACACACATGAAATGCCCATGATCCTCCTCCAGCTCCCGCGCCACCAGCACCGTGCCACGATGCTGGGTAGCCACCGCAAAAGTAGTTGCCGGAGAAATATAACCCGCATGGGATTTGGCCTCATCGGTTTCAGACATTGAGATTATGGTAATATCGTAATTACCCACCTCACATTCATCCAAAATACCGCGATCCACCCTTGGTGAAACCAGCAGCTTTAGCGATATGCAGGCCCCCTCATCGTTTTTATAAACCGTGGTATTGTCGCCCAGAGGATCGCCGGTAACATCGGTATGCACGACCTGTTCTTTCCAGTCATCCGCCATAAAGCCCATTTCGACCAGCATATCCCGGCCTTTTGTCAGCGCTTTGGTGCCAGGTAGTTGCACACCCCATTTGAGCATATTTTCACGGGCCACCCGCATTTGCAGGCCGCCAGAACGCAAACCCTGGTCAACCGGACGCACGTATAGAAGCGTTAGATCGGCGCTATTGTCCGCACCCATACGCACCGCATAACGCAGCCCGGAATAGGACTCGTCTGATCCATCAATGCACACCAAAATCTGAAAACGCGAACCCAGATTATCCTGTAAATCACTGTCAAATTCATCTTCCAGCATCAGTTACCCCTTCAATGGAAGTCAGTATTCATGAAAGGCCCAGCAAAGGCCAATAAAATTTAGCGGCAATCAGCAGCACCACCGCCGACATGATCGCCATACGCCAGCCCACCTTGAAAAAGTCGGCCGCCTTCAAATATCCCGAAGCATAAACGATGGTAAAAGCCGGGTGTGCCGCCGCCGTAAAATAAGCAAATGATGAAGAAATCGCGGTAATGAACCCAAGATAGAGCGGATCTTCACCGGCGATCTCCGCCGTGCGCAAGGCAATCGGGCCCAGCACCGCCACCGCCGCGCCGGCGGACATGGTGTTTGTTACCAGCGTTGTCAGACCTGTATAGGCAGCCAGCAAAGGCATGCCTTGATCCATATTCATTGGTCCCAATAAGTCCAAAAAGCTGGTGGCCACCCATTCGGCGGCACCGGATTCCTGCATTTCCACGCCCAAGGATATGGTGGCCGCATAGAGCCAGACCACCCCCCAGTTCACCCCGGTATTCATATCATTCCATGGCACCAGGCCGACAATGAGGAATAACACTGCACCAATCAGGGCAATGGTGCCCAGCCCAACGCTCTCGGACATGGTGACCCAACCAACCAAAGTGGCCAAAAAGATGCCAACGGCGGCCCAGTCCCGGCCCGTCATGGGGCCACGCACCTCAATTTGCTTGCGCAATTTTGCAACAGCCCGGCGCAAGGTTTTACGTTCTGGCTTAAAGACCGCAAAAAGAATGAGTGTCACAAGAGGTAATTGCGCCAGAAAAACGGGGTATGCAAATTTAATCCAGGTCACATAATCGACCAGAAACCGGCGGGTTTCAGGGTTGGTCGGATCAAAGAAGAAGTCTTTCCAATAGCTGATCATAATGGCGTTGCGCGCGCCGCCGGACGGGGTTCCAATACCACCAATGGCACAGCCATAGGATATGGAAAACAACAACACCGCTGCCAGGCCTTTGACTTCTTTGGGGTTATCAGATGTCAGCGTGACCAGGGTAATCGCCACCGGCAACATCATGGCGGCAACCGTATGCTCGCCAATGATAGAGGCCAACACCCCGCAGACGAAGCTGATACCAACGCAAATGGGGTATATCCCGGTGCCTGTGGCCCGCACAATCAGATAGGCAATCCGCTTGTCGAGCTTTTGTTTAACAATGGCCACCGCCAGCATAAGCGAGCCCATGATGAACAAAACCGAATCGCTCATCAATGAACGCGCCACTTTGCTGGAGTCCAGACCAAGCAGCGTAATTTGCGCAATGATAATCATCAACGCTACGCTGGGCAGCGGCACAGGCTCGGTAACAAACAGGATCACCGCCACCAGCGAGACAATCAGAACCAATTGCCCTTCGCGACTTAACCCATCAGGGGGCGGCACAACATAAAGGACAGCTCCAATAACAAAGGCCGCTATTAACCAGCGCCGGTCATGCAAAAACAGACCTATGGAGCGTAAGGAAAAAAACGGCCTTGTGGCCTTACCCGCCTGCATGTCCGAATCCTTTTCCTATCTGTGTAACAGAAGTACCGGTTCTGCAAAAATCATCATACAAACTTCACACCCCCAATAGCGGCCAATAGAATTTCGCCGCCAGCAACAGCACGGATGCAGACAAAATTCCCATACGCCAACCCACCTTCAAAAAATCCCTGGTGCGTAAATAACCAGAAGCATAAATAATAGCAAAAGCCGGTTGTGCCGCTGCCGTAAAATAGGCAAAGGAGGTAGAAATCGCAGTGATATAGCCCAGTGCCAGCGGGCTTTCCCCAACCAGCTCGGCGGTATGCAGCGTCACCGGCCCCAGCACCGCAACGGCGGCCCCGGCGGACATGGTATTGGCAACCAGGGTCGTCAGCGCGGTGTAAGCTGCCCAAAGCGGCAGTCCACTATCCAGATGCCATGGTTTCAACAAATCCAGAAAACTGACGGCCAACCATTCTGCCGCGCCGGAATCTTTCATTTCCACGCCCAGAGAAATGGTTGCCGCATAAATCAGCACCACGCCCCAGTTCACCCCGGAATTCATATCATTCCAGCGCACCAGACCGACAATGAGAAAAAGTGCACTGCCCAGAATAGCCACTATGCCCAACCCCAGAACGTCAGACAGGGTGATCCAGCCAGCCAGAATCAGTAAAAATATAAAGATGGCGGCCCAGTCGCTACCCTTGATTGGTCCTTGTGCTTCAATCTGCTTACGTAGCTTGGCTACGGCCCGGCGCAAGGTTTTGTGTTCGGGTTTGAAAGCCGTAAACAGTATCCAGGTTACAAATGGCAATTGCAGTAAAAAAACAGGATAGGCAAACTTCATCCAGTCCAGATAGCTCACCAGATATTTATACGTGGAAGGGTGATCCGCGTTAAAGAAAAACTCTTCCCAATACCCGATCATAATCGCATTACGCGCCCCGCCAGAGGGCGTTCCGATACTGCCTATGGCGCAACCATACGCGATGGATAGCAATAACACTGCCGCCAGACCCGAAATTTTTTTGGTGTGCTCTTTGGTCAAGGTTATCAACGTCAAGGCAACCGGCAACATCATCGCGGCTACAGTATGCCCACCGATGACCGAGGAAAGCACTCCGCAGACCACGGTTATGCCCATGCTAACCTGAAACAGGCCGGTACCGGTCACACGGACAATCAGATAGGCAAGACGCTTGTCCAGCTTTTGCTTGATGATGCCTACGGCCAACATCAAAGAGCCCATTATAAATAATACCGAATCGCTCATAAGCGAGCGGGCGACATCACTGGATTGCTTGCCAAGCAGGATAACCTGTCCCGCAATAATCATCAGCGCCACAGCAGGTAAGGGCACAGGTTCGGTAACAAATAAAATTACCGCGACGATCACCATAATCAGAATGATCTGGCCTTCGCGGGTCAAGCCATCGGGAACTGGCAGGGCATAAAGAACACTACCCACCGCAAAAGCGATGAAGAGCCACATTCTCTGGCGCAAGAAACCTGCCATCCCCCGCCAAAACGGGGCTCTGGATAGCGGCGCACCCAGTCCCATTATGATAACCCTTTTGATTACTTCCAGGTTTATACCCTGAAGTTGGTCAGTCTAATGCCAATTTAATAACGTGACCTAAATACCGGGTTCATATTCGCATAATCTAATATAACAATAGAATCAAGGCGCAAAACCCAAGAAAAAAGCCGCCCTGCGAATTGCAAAGCGGCTTTTGTATTCAAGGAAAGTTCAACTTACTGACCGAATTTCATTTTCCAGCCAATGGTGGCTTCCCACTGCCGCATACGCAATTCAATGGTCCGGTTTGGATTGGGACCGAATGGCGTTACCTCTATGCCGGAAACCTTAGCGGTTGGCGCATACATGAACGCAAACTCAAAGCTGTGCTTCTGGCTGGGGTTGTATTCAAAGCCCGTGGTCAGATGAGTCTTCATGACCCCCGGTGCCAGAATATTCAACGTGACATCCGTGGTCTTGATTGGATTGTCATTTTTGGCAAAGCCTGCACGCCAGGTCCATTGATCATTCTGACGCCATTCGGCACCAAACTTGATGACATCAATATTCTGCCAACCAAATCCTGCGGCACCAAAATTACCAAACAGGTTGGGAATACGTGAAGAATTCCCGATGGAACCAACGCTTTGATAATTTATACGTTTATAGTCTATGGCAACCGTAAAATTCGGGGTCGGGTCAAACGCAACACCAATGGTATAATTTTCCGGAATGTTGAAATCCCCTCCATCGGCAAACAGACCGCGATATTTGTCAAAGCGGGACATGTTTATCTCGCTCTGATACGTGCCCGCGATCCTGAAGGCGTCGGAAGCATTAAACTGAAAACCAAAACGGGCACCAAGTCCGGTTGAAAATTCGCTGCCATTGTCAGTCAGATTAGCCGGATCAACCGACACACCGCCAAACGCGGCCAGGCCTCTGGCCCGGAACTGGTTTATTGCCAGGATGGGGGCAACACCAACGCTGAGCATTTCGCCAATTTTATAGCCAAAGTTTGCCGAGACCAGCAATTGGTTCAGATTAACCCCGGTCCTGCCACCGCAGAACACACCCGATGGCGCCGGAAATGGGCCGGAACCACAAGCCGGATTAGCCAGATCAGGGGCCCAGTTTGTGTTCATGCCGCCATTACCAACAGCGGTTAGTGAAAACCCAAGTTGATCAGAAAGCTGTCGACTATAGGCGAAGCCTGGCACAGGAAACAGATTGGATTGAGATTTGAAATCGCCCGCTGGAACGAAGCCACCTGGACCAGTGCCCTTAAAGTGGCGGGTTGGACTGAATGCTGAAAGGTTAAGTTGCAGCATATTTCCTGAATCTACGGCCCCGGCCGGATTTAACGCAGCCCCGAAAGCATCACGGGTGTCGGCAATACCGGCCCCGCCCATCGCTTTTGACCGTGCACTGATACCGTGCTGGAAATACCCTTCTGTTGCTTGCGCAGCTGGCACAGCAAACGTTGCCATTGCCAGCGCACCAAAGGCTGCTGAGGCCAGCAGCTTGTTTGAAATTCGAGCCATAATTCCCTCCCCGGTTTAAGCTCACCACTAAACACCGTCACCAGAATGGACACGGCTATGAAAGCGCCATTACAGCACCCGTAAGGCCGCGCATTACATGCACGCGGCCTGTGACCGTTCAGGCGACTCTTTTTATCACAAAACGGTAAATATCACCATCAATTTCCTGCTCGGACAATTCATTACCTGTGGCCCTGCAAAAGGCTTCAAAATCTGCCACCGAACCAGGATCTGTGGATAGCACCTCCAGTGTCTGCCCATTACTCATTCCATTTAACGCCTTCTTGGCTTTCAAAATCGGAAGTGGGCAATTCAGGCCTTTTGCATCAAGAGTTTCATCTGCCATTCTTCATTTTCCTCTAATTTCCGGTTATCGTTTACTTACATATAAAGGTTGATGTCGGATTCAAGCGCATTAGCCATCCAAGTTGCGGCTCCACCAATCTCGATTTCATCAATCATGTCACTTTTGTCCAATTCAAAGAGATCCAGCGTCATCTGACAGCCAATCATTTTGACATCGGACAAAACCGCAGCTTCACGCAACTCTTCGATGGAGGCCACCCCTTTTTTCTTGATCAGGTTTTTCATCATGACCGAAGCCATATCCGTTACCCCTGGGATCATGCCAACCATATTAGGCATGGACATGTGCATCCCGCCCATCGGCATGGACATGGCCGGATTGCCAAGAGGTGTAACTTTTAACTTCAGGTCTTTTTGCAAAAGCTGCAAACCGTAAAACGTGAAGAACATCGTTACATCAACATCCATAGCCGCCGCTGTCGTCGCCAGAATAAAAGGCGGGTAGGCCCAATCCAGCGAGCCTTTGGTGCAGATAATGGTCATTTTTTTCGCATTGCTTAGCGCTTTTGCGCCATTGTCGTCAGCCATAATCATGGTCTCCTTTTGATGGCAATACGCCCCCGACCCCCCAGGATTCGTATATCAGATTTTGCTTTATTAGAGAAACTGTATGAAAGCCCCCCCTCTGGTCAAGGAAATTCACGCATTTGTGTGCATTACTTTTTACAAAAAATCTATGTTTGCGAACTCTTCGGCCCTGAGTTTACCCAATGATTTTCGCATATCCAATTGTTTTCAGCTATTATTTTTGTGTGCAACCGATTACCTTGTAACCTGAAAAGATGCGAAATGGTTCAAAACATGGCCGTAGCCCAGAAACAACCTGTCCGGGACTTTTTGTTGGACCTTTTCAATATTGCCATCAAGTCAGTGCAAGCTAAAATGGTTTTGCCTGCGCATTTACCACTAGAACCACCAATTGGGAAAACACTGGTATTGGGTGCAGGCAAAGCCGCCGCCGCCATGGCCGCCGCTGCGCAAAACACCCTCGATTATCCCTTAACAGGATTAGTGATTACGCCAGCAGGCCATGATTGCCCATTGCCTGATACCCGCATCAAAATGCTCACCGCTGCACACCCGATTCCCGATGATCGCAGCGTACTGGCCGCCAGAACATTTCTTGACATGGCCGGTCACTGCGACCCTGATGATCGCTTGATTTTTCTTGGCTCCGGGGGCGGCTCCTCTTTGTTGTCTCTACCTGTGCCCGGTTTGTCAGCCATTCAGAAACAGGAAATCATTCGCCATTTGCTTCTTTCTGGTGCCAGTATTACGCAGATCAATATGGTGCGAAAACACCTTTCCACCGTCAAGGGCGGACGCCTGACCGCCGCTTGCGGGACCCGCGACATTCACACATTCCTGATTTCTGATGTGCCGGGGAATGACCCGGCCATGATTGCTTCTGGCCCCACCATTGCCGATGAAACGACATTAAGCGATGCTCAAAACATAATCGCTAAATACAAAACACCGCACCAAAAAGTTGTGGAAGCTATATTGCAAAACAAAGCCAATGAAACGCCAAAACCTGGTACGCTTGCGGGGCAATATACGATTATCGCCCGTGCACAGGATGCGTTAGAGGCAGCGACAAAACTGGCGCGCAAAACTGGCTGGCAGGTTGAATGTCTGGGTGATCGCGTTGAGGGCGAAGCATTCCAAATTGGCAAGCAACACGCCCGACTGGCCCTGGACCTTAAAGCCCGTAATGGGCGTTGGCTGTTGCTTTCTGGTGGTGAGCTTACCGTGAAAGTAAAAAACAAAAATGGCGCAGGCGGGCCAAATCTTGAATACCTTGCCGGACTGGCACTGGCATTGAATGGAGAACCTGGAATCAGCGCCCTTGCCTGCGATACCGATGGTATTGATGGCAGCAAGAAAAATGCCGGTGGTTTTATTGGCCCTGACACTTTGCAAAGTGGTGTGGAATCCGGGCTGAATTTAAGGCAACACCTTAAAACCAACCAGACTTACCGGTTTTTTGAGAACCTGAATGACCTCATATTTACCGGCCCCACCCTGACCAATGTTAATGACTTTCGGGCCATTGCCATTGAGTCTTAATTCTCACACTGGCTTGCGATCCGTCCAGAAACCTGTTCTTTGCTAATTTCCATATTTTCTTCAGGAGAATTATAGTATGCGCGCCACCTTAACGGCTCTTGCCACCATTTTAGCCCTGACAGCCTGCGGCCAGGAAGCCACATCACCCGCAAAAACTACGACACCAGCTTCCGCAGAAATTTCAACCGACATGATCCAGGCCGAAACCGACCGCCTGAATGCCTGGTTTGATAAAAAATATGAAGAAAACCTGGCATTCAGTCCTATCCAGCAAACCTTTTTGGGTCGCGATACCAACCAGGACAAAATTGATGATTTTTCCACCGAGGCACAGGACAAACAACTGCTATGGCAACACAACAGCCTTGAGGAGATGCGCGCAAACTTTGATTACAACAAACTAACACCGGAAGCCAAAACCTCTTACGACATATGGGCTTATCAGGTTGAGCAGGCAGAAAAATCGGACGCTTTTCGCACTAATAATTACGTATTTGAGCAAATGGGCGCCGTTCAGGGATTTTTCCCGCAATTACTGATTGCCTTTCACCGGGTTGCAACGGGAAAGGACATGGACAATTACCTGTCACGGATAGCCGAATCTTCTCGTGCCATTGATCAATTGGTTGAACAATCCAAACTCAATGCCAAAACGGGGGTCCACCCACCTTATTTTGCTTTTGATGAAGTCATTGCTTCTTCTAAAAAAATTATTTCTGGAACGCCGTTTGACAACTCTGGCCATGATAGCGCCATCTGGGCAGACGCCATGGCAAAAATCGCCGGGCTCCTTAAAGCTGGGAAAATTGATCAGGCCAAAGCCGATCAGCTAACGCAGGGTATTCGCGCTTCGCTGCTGGAAAACTGGAAACCGGCTTACGAGCGCCTGATTGTCTGGCAGGAAGAAGATCGGGTTAATGCCAACCCAAAGGCCCATGGCGTTGGCTCTCTACCCAATGGCAAGGCCTATTATAATGAGCGTCTTGCCAATCAAACCACCACCAAGCTGACCGCCGATGAAGTGCACAAGATCGGCCTTGCGGAAGTCGCCCGCCTGCGCGTGGAAATGCTGGCGGTTAAGGACGAATTTGGTTTTGATGGCACTCTGGCAGAGTTTTTCACATTCCTGCGCGATAACAAAGACGATGAACGGCTTTATTATCCCGATGATGATGAAGGCCGCCTGGGCTATATTCAGGATGCCACCGCAGCGATCGAGAAGATCAAAGCACAATTACCCAATTATTTCGGTATCTTGCCCAAAGCTGATCTGGTCGTCAAACGCGTTGAATCCTTTCGCGAACAGGCTGGCGCACCGCAACATTATTCCTCTGGCACCCCCGATGGCTCGCGCCCCGGCATCTATTACGCCCACCTGCTGGACATGAAAGCCATGCCCAAGCGCGAATTGGAAGTGATTGCCTATCATGAAGGCCTGCCGGGCCACCACATGCAAATTTCCATTGCCCAGGAGCTGAAAAACATTCCCACCTTTCGCACCCAGGCGGGCTTTAACGCCTATGCCGAAGGCTGGGGACTTTATGCCGAATGGCTGGCCAAGGAAATGCCAGGCACCTATCAGGACCCACTTTCTGAATTTGGTCGTTTGGGCTCGGAAATCTGGCGCGCCATCCGTCTTGTTGTGGACACCGGCATTCATTCCAAAGGCTGGGGCGAGCAACAGGCCATCGACTATTTCATGGCCAACTCTGCCATTACCGAGCCACAGGCCCGCGCCGAGGTTCGACGCTATATGGCCTGGCCAGGACAAGCAACAGGCTATAAAATCGGCATGTTGAAAATCCAGGAACTGCGCCGCAAAGCCGAAGCTGAACTTGGTGATAAGTTCGACATCCGTGCGTTTCACGATACCATTCTGGGCGGCGGCTCCATGCCGCTAACTATTCTGGAACGCCGTGTTGATGACTGGATTGCCAAAACCAAAGCCGGTTAGCCTCAATCTTGACCTTGCACCAGCAATATCGACGACTTGGTCTGATTGCCGGGCCGTTGGTTGCCCTTGTCATCGCCATGTTTTTTACGCCCGATAGTCTGGGCCCATCCGGGCGCGCCACAGCGGCAATGGCATCGTGGATGGCCATCTGGTGGGCTAGTGAAGCCGTGCCGTTCGCAGTTACGGCGCTCTTGCCACTGGTGTTCTTTCCCATATTTGGCATTAATGACATCAAAATCACCGCCGCGCCTTACGCCAATCCGGTGATCTTCCTTTTCATGGGTGGCTTTATCGTTGCCAAAGCGATTGAGCGCTGGGATTTGCACAAACGTATGGCGCTTAATATTTTTCGCCTGACCGGCACCAATGCCCGTGCGCTCGTTGGCGGTATGATGCTCGCCGCAGCCCTGATCAGTATGTGGATTTCCAATACTTCCACCAGCTTGATGCTGCTACCTATCGCGCTTTCCATTATCGCGGTTGTACACGAATCTGTTGACGATCTTGGCACCACCCAAAAGCGTAATTTTGCCGTATCCATGGTGCTCGGCCTCGCTTATGGAGCAACCATTGGCGGGGTTTCCACACTGGTCGGCACCCCGCCAAACATTTTTCTTGCCGGTTTCATCAGGGAAAGCCTGGGCTATGAAATTGGCTTTGCCCAATGGATGAAAATCGGGCTTCCGGTCAGCATCATCCTGTTACCACTGGCCTGGTTAGCCTTGACCCGGTTTGTTTACCCCGTGCATTTTTCAACCAGCGCAAAAACCCGTGCCCATTTGCATGACCTGCGCCATCAATTAGGGCCCGTGACGGCACCTCAAATGCGCATAGGCATGATATTTTGTGCGCTGGCACTGGCCTGGGTGCTGCGCAAATCCATCACAGAGTGGACCGGTATTACCGGCCTGACCGATGCCGGCATTGCCATGTCTGCCGCCGTGCTGGTGTTTGTGGTGCCCAGCGGCGACAGGCAACAGCGAACCTTGCTCACCTGGGCGCAGGCAACGCGTCTGCCCTGGGGCATTTTAATTCTCTTTGGTGGCGGCCTTAGCCTCGCGGCCTCGGTTTCCAGCTCCGGTCTGGCCCAATGGCTGGGCGATTCGCTTTCCGGGTTAGGCGCTATCCATTTTACACTTTTGGTGCTGGGGGCCACAACCCTGGTGATATTTTTGACCGAACTGACCAGCAACCTTGCCACCACCGCCACGTTTCTACCGGTTATGGCAGCGCTGGCAGTGGCACTTGATCAGGATGTATTGCTGCTGGCCGTGCCCGTAACCCTGGCAGCAAGCTGTGCCTTTATGCTACCCATTGCCACCCCGCCAAATGCCATTGCCTTTAGCTCAAACATGGTCTCCATACCAGAAATGGCCCGCGCCGGTTTACTCCTCAACCTTATAGTCATTGTGCTTTTACTTGTCGTTGCCTTAACACTGGTGCCAGCGATTTTTGGCTAACCGTCAGTTCTTCAAGGACCAAATGGCACCAGTATATCCGGCTTTGCACGGGCGGGGATAATGACGGTTAAGCCCCCAAAAAAAACAGGGTCAATAAGGGTCAATAAGCCTGATTTAAGGGTCCATAAAAGGGTAATAAGGGTCAATTAAGGGGGTTTTGAGGGATAGCGTGAGGGTCATTAAGGGATAGTGTGTGACCCTCAAAGTGTCCCTGAGGGTCTATGCACGGGATAAGCTCTTTTGTGTCATCCCGGCCTGCGAGCCGGGACCTATAGTGAATACCCATAGGCCCCGGACTAAATCCGGGGTGACACGAATGAGAGTTTGGGTGGGGGACAGACAAAACTTGTCCTACAGGCGCACTTGCAGGGTATATTAGTGGCAAGTTGCACTCCATGTTTCGAGGGCGCTGTGCGCCGCCTCAACATGAGGCCGTAGTAAATATGCTTTAACCTCATCCTGAGGATCAGGTCCGGGGCAGGCTCTGAGCGCGGTCGAAGGATGGAGTAATGGCAAACTTAGAAAAGTCGAGAAACCGGATATTTAGCCAACCATATTGGGTAATAAACGATTATGGGCTCCCTTGGTCCGTAATCAGAAAGAGAAATAGAAAGGCCCCGCGCTGCACTGGGCAGGCGAGGCCTTATCAATCAACTTCAATAAGGGGTTACTTTTTCGCTGCCGTTTTTTTAGCTGCGGCCTTCTTGGCTGGCGCTTTTTCAGGCGCAGCCTTTTTCGCAGCGGGTTTCCTGGCAGTTGTTTTAGCCGGGGCTTTTTTAGCCGCAGGTTTTTTAGCCGCCGTTTTCTTTGCCGCCGTCTTTTTCTTGGCGGTTTTTTTCTTAGCCGACGTATCCCCAGGGGCATCATCATCGGCATAAAGTTCGTCGCGGCTTACCTCGACGTCTTTAACCTTGGCCAGTTCCAAAATGTAATCCACTGCTTTTTCTTCAAAAATCGGGGCACGAAGCCGGGCTTGTGCTTCCGGGTTTTTCTGAAAATATTCAGCGATCTGTTTTTCCTGACCGGGATAACGCATGGCCTCGGCATTAATGGCGCGGGCCAGTTCCTCGGCGGCTACGGTGATCTTGGCTTCCTGGCCAATTTCGGCCAGCACCAGACCTAGACGCACCCGGCGCTCGGCAATAGCGCGATATTCCGCTTTTAAATCGTCCTCGGACTTGTCCTTGTCTTCCTCGTCAAGGTTACCGGCTTTAACGTCGGCTTCGACCTGTTGCCAGATGGCATTAAACTCTGCTTCGACCATATTGGCCGGCAGGTCAAAATCGTGCTTCGCATCCAGCGCGTCCAAAATACGCCGTTTGGCCCGGTTGCGCGATTGCGACTTGTGTTCGCCCTCAAGGCTTTTCACAATCGCTTCACGCAAGGCGGTTAGTGAATCCATGCCCAGTTTCTTGGCAAATTCATCATCGATCTTAGTATCAACCGGTTTTTTAACGGCTTTAACCGTGACGGCAAATTCCGCGTCTTTGCCAGCCAGATCGGCGGCCTGGTATTCTGCTGGAAAGGTGACCTTCAGCACTTTTTCATCACCGGCTTTTACACCGATCAGTTGTTCTTCAAAACCAGGGATAAATTGCCCGGCGCCGATAACCACTTGTGCGTCTTCGGCGGCACCGCCTTCAAATGCCTTGCCATCAATGCTGCCAACAAAATCAATCACGACCGCATCGCTGTCCGCAGCCTTTGATTTGGCACTCTTGTCTTCGTAGGTTTTTTGGCTCTGCGCCAGATTATCCATTGCCTTTTCAATCTCTTCGTCCGTCACCTTGGTCACTGGGCGTTCGATCGACAATTTGGCCGGATCGGTGGGCGTAAAAGTCGGCATAATATCCACGTGCATGTGGAATTCCAGATCCGCTTTGCCCGCAATGACATCATCGGCTTCATTTTTCAGATGAAAATGCGGCTGGCCGGCAGGCTTGATATTATTGTCATTCAGCGCTTTTTCGCTGGCCTCGGTCATGGTGCCTTCGACGATTTCGCCCATCATGGATTTACCAAACATACGCTTGATGTGGGCGGCGGGCACTTTGCCCGGACGAAAGCCTTTAAGGGTCACTTGCGGCTGCACTTCAGCGATCTTGGCTTCCAGGCGCTCGTTCAGTTCCGTAGCAGGAACAACAATGTCATAGGTGTGGCTGAGGCCTTCGGCCTTGGTCTGGGTAACTTGCATGGTTTCTTCCGGTATGTGGCGGTTTTGTAGGGGCCCGACAGACGATCGACAAACAATCGTCAATCGCGAGCGCGCCTTATGTCATGAGTGCCGCAAGGATGCAACGCCCTTGCGGGCTAAATCACATACCCTGACACGTTAATTCACTGGTGCGACCGATAGACCAGACTTGAACCGCACCCGCGCTCATTTAGCGAGGCTTGCCGTCGCGATAGCGCAATAAAAAATGGTGCGGATGAGAGGACTCGAACCTCCACGTCGCAAGACACTGGAACCTAAATCCAGCGCGTCTACCAATTCCGCCACATCCGCGTGCCAGAGTTTTACAACTGCGGGCGGTTGTTTAGCGCCTTGACGTTTGAGAAGCAACGGAGCATCTCATAAAGATGAACATAAAAAACAATTCCAGTGCCCCCTATGAAGAAGGCCCTGACTGGCAACGGCGCTATGACGAGAATTCTACCCGCTGGGAACGCGGCTCCCTGAACCCTGCCTTTGGGTATTGGCAGAAGCAGGGGGCGTTTGCAGGCATTGCTTCTGTGATTGTGCCGGGCTGTGGCCGCTCGCCTGAGCCTCTGGCCTTTGCCAATATGGGCGCAAACGTAACCGCACTGGATTTTGCCCCAACCGCCGTGACTTTTCAAAAAGACGCCTTTGTAAATGCAGGGTTGGAGGCGCAGATCGAAGCGGTTGATGTGCTGAAATGGCAGCCGCGCCAGCCCGTGGATGCAATCTATGACCAGACCTGCCTGTGCGCCCTGACCCCGGCAGTGTGGCCAGATTATACTGACCAGCTTTATCGCTGGTTGAAACCCGGCGGGCGGGCGTTTATGCTGTTTATGCAGACCGGAAAAGAGGGCGGGCCGCCCTTTCATTGTGCCCTTTCGCATATGCGTGAAATATTTGATGAAACGCATTGGCAATGGCCGGACGAGCCGCCACAAGAAACCGATCATTCAAACGAAAAGGTCGAACTGGGCGTGATCCTTACGCGGCGCTAGAACGTGTTGATTTCTTTGAGGTTTGGCGGACTTCCATGCTCGCCCCACGGACCCAGAACCAGGCAATCAGCCCGGCGATCACATTGGATAGTGCCATGGCGACCACCGCGCCAGTGAGACCAAACATCATGCCACCAACATAGGCCCCGGCAGAAGAGAGTATAAGCGAGCGGCCAAAACTCATGACCATGCCCGGAAATGGCCTGCCCAGGGCATTAAACCCGGCGGCACTGGCGATCACGATGCCATAACCGGCGGCGGTCAACGGCACGACCCTTAAAAATAACTGGCTAACCTTGATCACATCAGGATCGCTGGAAAACAGGTGGGCAATTGGCCCGGCCAGAAGGAATAATGAAATGCCGGTAAAGGATGTCCATATAAACACAATACGGTAAGCCGATTGAAAAGCTTCACGCACCCGTGGGGTTAATCCTGCGCCACCGTTTTGTCCGGTGATTGGCCCAATAGAGGCTGAAAGCGCCAGTAATGGAATGGCAAACAAAAATTCGATACGGCCGGCAACCCCAAGCCCGGCCACGGCCGGGGCACCAAAACTGGCAAAAACGGCGGTAATAATGGCCAGTGAAATCGGGTTGATCATATTGGTGCCAATGGCTGGCAGGCCGATCCGCAGCACCTCACCCCAGGATTCTTTGAGCTCGGCCCAGGGGGGGATGTGCATCAGGATCAGTTTTTCCCGATAAACCATGATCCAGCCCATCACCACCACGGCGGTAACATTGGAAAGCACCGTGGCCAAAGCGGCACCAGCCAGCTCCATGCGAGGAAACGGACCAAGTCCGAAAATCAAAAACGGATCAAGGATAAGATTAATTGCTGCACCGGCCACCATCGTAATGCCCGGAAGGCGCGCATCACCAAGCGCACGCAAGAGATTGCCTGCCACCATGGGGCCAACGATAAACGCCGAGCCTATAAAGGCGATGTGCATATAAGAGCGAATATCGGGCATTAACTCTTTGGGTGCCCTGAGCAGGCCAAAGAGAAAATCAACGCTAAGCGCCCCTACCACCGACACCGAAGCCACAATCAGCACCGCCAACATCACCGCATCGGTGACCAGACGCGCCAGATGATCACGATTCCCCTCTCCCGCAGCCCGCGCGACAACCGAGCTGGCCCCGATACCAAGTCCGATAGAGAGGCTTTGCAAAGCGAATAGCACCGGCACACAAAAACTGATGGCCGCCAGTGGAATCGTTCCCAGACGGCTGACATAAAATGTATCCACAACCGCCGCCGACATCACCGCGACAATGCCGATGGTCATGGGTATGCCAAGACGAATCAAATGCCCCATGACCGGGCCTCTGGTGAGGTCATGCTTTTTTTTGGTTGTGTTAGACTGGTCTTGTGAACTCATGTTTTTGGCGGCCAATACATATCAAAACGATAATCGGGCATAGCATTTAGGGCCCTTGCTTCTTCAAATGGTTTAATTTCATGCTTTTGGGAAGTGGTGAATGGAAGAAAGACGGGTGCAGCAAAGGCTCAAGCCTTTGCAAGACCGCCTTTCGACAGGCGCCGTTTCCCAAAAGCACCTGTAAGGCGAGGGTTCTTTCTTGCTTGAATGCGTCAAAAGGTTTTGAAAATACCCCATATTTCCTGCACCCTTTTTCCTGTTCAAGCAACAAATCTCTCCTCGTGAAATCAACCATCTGAAGAGGCAAGGACCCTAGGCTTTGCCAGCGCCGTGCGCCAGCCCCAACCCTGCATACGAGCTATAATTTTTCGTCATAATTGCGTTTGCAGAACTTTCGGCAGTGCACAGACCAAATCACCCGCGATCAGGCCAGGGCCGCAAACATTGCCTGCTTTTCCATGCAGCCAGACCCCGCAGGCGGCGGCGGCAAACGCCGGGGCCGTTTGTGCCGTAAGGGCACCAATGATCCCGGCCAGCACATCGCCGGACCCGGCTGTGGCCAGAAAGGCAGGTGCATTGGTATTGATATATGTCTTGCCGTCCGGCGCGGCGATAACCGAATCATGGCCTTTGAGCACGATAATGCACCCTGCTCTTTCGGCTGCCATTTGCGCGCGCATGATTTTGCTTTTTGTGCGATCGGCAAGGTCCGGGAAAAGCCGCGTAAATTCGCCCTCATGGGGGGTAAGCACACAGGTTTCATCCAGCGCAGCAAATAAAAACTCTGGATTATCGGCAAACGCGCTTAAACCATCGGCATCCAGCACCATGGGCAGGTTTTGGGCGCGCAAGGCCATTACATCATCACGCATGGTTCCATCAACGCCGCCTGCCGGCCCGATTACCGTCGCGGTTAGCCGCATCTGTGTTGCTTGATCCGCCAGTTTACCCGCATGTTCCCTGATCATCACCTCGGTTTCGTGTATTGCACAGACACGCGCCGCCTTTTCATCGGCGAGCAAAGTCACCAGCCCCGCCCCGGTGCGCAAGCCTGCCCGCGCCGCCAGACGCGCCGCGCCTGTGTTAAATTCACCACCACAACGCACCAGCAAATGCCCGCGTTGGTGCTTGTGCGTCATAGTCGCCGGTTTAGGCGGCAAGTCAGGCCACAGAGCCGGATGATTCTCGAACACTTGCGGCTTGATACGATCCAGCACTGCACTGGGTATGCCAATGTCGGCAACACTGATTTTGCCGCACGACGAACGTGCAGGCGACAGTACATGGGCGGGCTTTTTACGAAAAAAAGTCACCGTCTGGTTGGCGAGGATATGCACACCTTGCGTCCGGCCATTATCGCCAACAACACCCGATGGCAGATCGGCGCTGATGATATGCGCCCCGGAAGCATTAATCGCCTGCACCAGGCTTGCGGCCTGACCCTCCAGTGGGCGGGACAGCCCCGCCCCAAATAGCGCATCAATGATGAGATTGCCTTCAACACAATCCGCAATGGCGGGCAAAACAGGTCCAGCCCAGTCCTCAAAGGCACGCATGGCATCGCCTTTTAGTTTTGCAGGGTCGCCAGGCGCAAAAACCGTAACCTCACGCCCGGCTTCGGCCAGAATACGCGCCGCCACATAGCCATCGCCGCCATTGGCACCGGGTCCGCAAAAAACCTGCACATGAGCGCAGTGGTTTTCGCGCATAACCACATCTGCCAGTGCCGCCCCGGCGCGCAGCATCAAGGCATAACTCTCAATACCGGCTTTTTCGGCCAGCCGGTCGGCTTCATAGGCTTGCGCAATTGTCAGGATTTCGAACACAATCGACCTCAATTATGACGGATGCGCAGTGTGCCCATATGCAGTTCAAAATTCAAGTCGTCCTCACCGGGAGTTCGATTCAAGCAATAATTCAAAACCAATTAAATCTATAATCTTTTATTGAATACCTTTGACTCAGCATTACGACAAGCATAATGTAGTTAATGACCATGTGGTAATAATATACCAAGGCCATATTATACATATATATTTCCTGGAGACTGTTATGTTCAATGGATCAAGAGCAACTTGTATTTTACCTTCATGGTTGCGGCCACTGGTAGGAAACTTGTTCTTTAAGCTGAAAAGTGTACGCCATCCAAATGCCGTGTTGGTTATGGCACTGGTGCTGTTCATGACCATCGCATTTGCAGGTGAAACCAGTGCCCAGGGCTTTCCGGCGAATTTTGATATTGGCACACTGAACGGCACCAATGGCCTGGCCCTGGATGCCGGGGTTTCGGACAATGGTGCGGCGGCAATGATCGGTGACATCAATGGCGATGGCATTGGCGATATGGCGGTCAGTCGCAGAAGCCTTGGTGCCGGGCGCATCTATGTTGTTTTTGGCAGACAGGCAGCATTTTCCAATCCTCTGGATGTCACTACCCTTGATGGCAGTAATGGCTTTACCGTGAAAGGGGTGGCGCAGAATGACAATGCCGGGGTTTCCATGGCCAATGCCGGGGGTGTCAATGGCGATGGGATAAATGATCTGATTATTGGCGCGCATTTTGCGGATCCCGGCGGGCTTAATGCTGCCGGGGCAGCCTATGTGGTGTTTGGTCATACGGGCGCATTTTCAGCCAATGTTGAACTGTCAGCTTTGGATGGCAGCGATGGTTTTGCCATGAATGGCGTCGAAGCAGCCGGGCAGGTCGGTACTTCGGTTAGCGCCGCCGGTGATCTGAACAAGGACGGGATTAGCGACATTATCGTCGGGGCACCGTTTGCCGATAGTGGCGGCAATGCGGATGCTGGATCCGCCTTTGTGGTATTTGGCCATACCGGGGCCTTTGCTGCCGCCATTGACCTTTCAACGCTCGATGGCAATACCGG
>JAJFFP010000046.1 GCA_021776595.1 Robiginitomaculum sp.
AGCGTCCACATTCTGCCCTTGCTGGAAAACCACCTGCCGTGGTCTACTGGAAGAAACTTGAAACAACAAACCCTGATCAGCAGGAGCAAAAAGTAGCTTAATTTACGCCAGAAACTGTCCAACCATTGGGGAGTAGCTCAGTCCCGTGTTAGAGCCATCTATCATAATTGCTTACCAATGGCGAGTATCGGTAGGAATGAGCTATTATCCGCACTTTCCTAATATTTGCCAGTTTTATGAAGTGCATGTCACAAAATACCGAATTAGACGTTGTTCCATAAACTAGTCAAATCCCCCCAATTGGTTGCACAATGGTAGCATAACTAAATGATGGGCTATGCTAACAATTCATAACTTATTGAAATAATGGCGCGCCGAGGAAGATTCGAACTCCCGACCCCCAGATTCGTAGTCTGGTGCTCTATCCAGCTGAGCTATCGGCGCCTGCCGTTCGGAGACATGCCCCGACGAAGGCGCGGAACCTAACGCCAGTGCGCACACAAGGCAAGCGCATGGCGGCGCAATTTATCACCCGTATGCACATGCCTGAACGCAGGCTAATTTAGTCCGGTTGGTAATCCCGCCACGCCGTCATATTACCGAGGCTCTCGGCCTCATAAAGGCCACGGGCAATGGCGCGGGCAAGCGTGTCGGCGGCCATAGAGCCAAGACGGGTCAGGGTCAGCTCATCCACATATTGCTGGTCATCAGTGCCGGTGGCAAGGGCAAAAACGATGTCGCCATCAAAGGGGGCATGGGCCGGGCGCAGGGCGCGCGCAATACCATCTTGTGCCATAATCGCCAGACGTTTGGCCTGCGAAGGGTTCAGTTTGGCAGAGGTGGCAACCACGCCAAGGGTGGTGTTGGCCCGCGCGCCGGGATTGATCTTTGCGGCGCCCCAGTCATCGGCGATGAATGGCAGGTTTTCGGGACAGCCAAGGCCGCCAAATTCATTGTCCAGCTCAAAAGGGGCGGCCCAGAAATGCCGCGACCCAGGCACCAGCGCCGCGCCAAAACTGTTCACAGCCGCCAGCGCACCAACGCAAAGCCCATCTTTGGTCTGGGTTGAAGCACTGCCCAGCCCGCCTTTAATGGCCCCTGACTGCGCGCCATATCCGGCCCCGGCATTCCCAAGGGAAAATTCAGTGCTGGCAGTGTTTAATGCCTGACTGCCAAGAGTGAGATAGGGCGGTTTATCTCCCCAGTTTTTATCACCACCATTGGCCAAATCGTATAAAATGGCAGCGGGCACAATCGGCGATGGCGGCACACCGGGCAGGTCCGTAAGGGCAAAACCGCGACCCTTTGCACCCAACGCATTGGCCACGCCATCCGCAGCAGCAAGGCCATAGACCGAACCTCCGGCCAATACCAGAGCATCAATACGCTCCACCAGGTTATGGGGCTCAAGCGCTGCGGTTTCGCGTGTGCCGGGACCGCCGCCGCGAATATCCACAGCCGCAATGGCTGGGCTTTCACAGTATACGACAGTGACTCCGGTACGTGCATTTTCGTCTTCAGCATTACCTACAGTTATGCCGGGAATGTCAGCCAGGGTGTTTTTCGGCCCCGATATTGCAGTTTTAATGTGCATGATGGTTTTCCTGACGCCTGGACGCGTTATGTTTGTATGAAAGTTACGCAGGAGCAAGTCATGAAACGTTTGATCATCTGTTTTTTTATGGGGCTGGCATCGTGTAGCGGGGCAAAAGACAATCAGTCGCAAAACACCAATTCTGAACCCCTTCCTGTAGGTGGCATGGTGGCGGCGGCCAATCCGATGGCGGTCGAGGCCGGGCTGGAGATGTTACGCCAGGGCGGTAGCGCTATCGATGCAGCAGTGGCGGTGCAGACGGTTTTGGGACTGGTGGAGCCGCAAAGTTCCGGTCTGGGGGGCGGTGCGTTTTTGCTATATTACGATGAAAAAACCGGGGGTGTTGTTTCGTTTGATGGCCGTGAAGCGGCGCCTGCCGGCGCCAGTGCAGAAATGTTCCTGGGTGATGATGCAAAGCCGCTTGGGTTTCTTGAAGCGGTGAATTCGGGGCGTGCCGTGGGCGTTCCAGGTGCCATGGATATGCTGGCACTGGCCCATGGTGCGTATGGCGTTCTGCCCTGGAAGGACTTGTTCGCGCCCGGCATAAAGCTGGCCAAAGAGGGCTTTTCGGTATCGCCGCGTCTGGCGGCTTTATTAAAAGCCTATGGCCACAGGGCGCAGTTGGACCGTAATGCTGCGGCCGGGGCTTATTTTTTCTTGCCTGATGGTTCGACTTTGCCGGAAGGGTTTGTACGTAAAAACCCGGATTATGCCGCCACCTTGCGCGCCATCAGCGCCAATCCGCGTGCCCTTCTGGAAGGCCCGATTGCGGCTGATATTGTGGCTGCGGCGCATCTGGACCCGCGGCCAGGCGCGTTATCTCTGGATGATCTAAAAAAATACCATGCGCGCAAAACCGTGCCGGTGTGTCGGCCCTATAAGAATAAAAGCATATGCAGCGCGCCGCCACCCTCGTCCGGTGGCATGGCGATGAATTACATTATGGGCATTTTAGCCCATAAGACCCTCAGTGAGGGCGGAGCGTCTGATCCGCAAAACTGGCATTTATTCATTGAGGCCCAGCGTCTGGCTTATGCGGACCGGGATCGTTATCTGGCGGATGATAAATTTGTCACTGTGCCTATGAAGGGACTCTTGAACCCGGCTTATTTGAAACGCCGGGCAGCAATGATTATGCCCGATCACGTCATAGTCCATGGTGAGGCTGGTTCACCAGAAGAGGTGTTCTCACCCGAAGAAATGCAGGAGCGCGGCGAAGACAATACCCAGGAAGTGCCCGGCACCTCGCATATGGTTATTGTTGATGGAGCCGGGAATGCGGTTTCCATGACCACCACAGTGGAATCTGCCTTTGGATCAAAACGTTTTACTCATGGCTTTTTGCTGAATAACCAGCTGACTGATTTTGCCCGCTACCCCTATGATGAAACGGGAAAACCGCTGGCAAACGCCCCGGCGCCTGGCAAGCATCCGCGCTCGTCCATGTCACCCACCATAGTGCTGGACGATAATGGTAAATTTTATATGGGCACAGGCTCGCCCGGCGGCAATTCCATCATCGCTTATACAGCTAAAACCCTGGTTGGGGTGCTGGATTGGGGGCTCAGTCCGCAAGCGGCCATTGATCTGCCTAATGTGGTTGCCAGAGGTGATGTCACTCGTATCGAAGGCCCTCGTGCCGATCCGGCTGTGATTTCTGCACTGGAAGCTATGGGCCATCAGATTCGCAAAACCCGCAGCCTGAATTCTGGCCTGCATATTATATTGCGCCATGATGATGGAGCTTTGGAAGGCGGAGCTGATCCGCGCCGTGAAGGGGTGGCACGGACGCCTTGAGCGTTATTTTGGCCTTACCTTGGCAGTGTCAGCTCGAATACTGTGCCACTATTGCCAGTGCGCAACAAAGTAACATCACCGCCATGGGCGCGGGCCAGTTCACGGGCAATGGCCAGTCCCAGGCCGGAGCCGTCTTTTCTGGTGCTGGCGCTGAAAGGCTTGAATAACCGGTCTTGCAGGTTTTGCGCGATGCCTGGCCCGGTATCGGCCAAAGTCAGAGCAATGGCATTGTCTCTTACATCCGCTTTTGCGGTGAGAGTGCCTTTGCCGTCCATAGCCTGCACAGCATTGCGCATCAGGTTAAGCACAATGCGGTAAAGCTGGTCCGGGTCTGCATTTACTACAATGTCCTCGCTGACACCATTATCAAAACTGATGGTGCAATTTTCCGGGCAGGCATCGTGCATGGCATCACGTAATACATTATGCAGATGCACGGGTTGTTTTTGCGGTTTTTGTTCTTCGGCCTTACCGAATTTCAAGGTGCTCTGACACAGGGCCACGCCTCGATCAATGGCGCGCACCAGGCGCTCGCCCATGGTGCGCACTTTGGGGTCTTTAGAGGTTGCCAGGCGATCTGAAACCAGTTGAGCGCTGGTCAGGATATTACGCAGATCATGGTTGATTTTTGCCACCGCTTCGCCAAGAGCGGCCAGCCGTGTTTTTTGTCCAAGGGCAAGACGTAATTCGTTTTGCATTTTGGCCAGGTCGGCTTCAGCACGGCCAATTTCATCGTGCCTGCCAGATGGAATAATAACGTGGTTCGGGTCTTCCGGGTCATCCTGAAAGTGGGTCATGGATTGTGACAAGGCCCGCATGGGGCGCACGAAAACAAAGATCAGTGTGCCATAGATCAATGCCGCAGAAATCATTGATATTAATGCCGAAAAAATTAAAGTGCGGATGGAAAACACGATCAGGTCCTGGCGCAGATCGCTTTCTGAAACCAGAACGTCGATAATATCATCGCTGTCTGGCCCCATCGTGTCCACCACCCGCAAAAAACGCATTTTTGGCATGAACAGGGTATCGCACGTGTCAATAATGGCTTTACCCGTAGAGGGGTTGCGCAGATCTACTGTATCATAGGGCATGGACTGGCTTGGTGCGCGCAAGATCACTTCCGTTACGCCATCGCGCTGCATACGCACAGCCTTGATGCCCGCCGTTACCAGCAGGCGCTGGGCAATTTCATCGCTGACTTTCATATCCGGGGCCACTTCAACGGCAATGGCGGCAAGCTGCGCGGCCTTCACTCTGGATTTTAGCCAATTGCTGCGAAAGGCAGCGGCAGAGGGTAAAAATATCAACACTTCGGCCAGCATGACAAATAGCACAGTGAGCACCAACAGGCGCCGCCCCAGACTACCTTTTGGTGCCAGCTTTACCTGTTCCTGGCTATGCTGTGTATGATTCGCCGTTGTGCTCACCCTGATCTCCATGCACGACTATACAGGTTTTGTATTCGTGACCTATAGGCAAGTTATGGATTATCATCTTTACGAAAATGACGAATAATCAGGGGAAGTAAAGCCAGACTGGCAAACCCAATAAAAACAACCATTATTTTTGGCTGCAGGAAAAAGGACGAATCCAGCTTGCCACCGGCGCGTAGCACCTCCGCTGCTGTTTCGCCAAGGGCGGCAAATAAAAATGATGCCGGAATAAGGCCGATAGCACTGGCGAGTGCAAAAGTGCGCACTGGCACATGAAACGTCCCGGCGGCCATATTGACCACAAAAAAAGGCAGCGGCATCAGGCGTAGAATGATGATGAAACTAAAAGCATTACGTTCAAACCCTGCCTTAAATCGAACATAAGGTCCGTCCTTTTTGCCATATTGTGCAGGGTTAATGGCATTTCTGGCTACCAGGAAAGCGAGTGTGGCACCAAGGGTGGCGGCCCCCCAGCTCAATAGACCACCAACAAACCAGCCAAACAAAAGGCCGCCGGGCACACTCATCCATAAAGACGCCGGCACCGAAATGGCGACAATGCTGATGTAAAGTCCTGCAAAAATAAGGGCGCTGGAAACCGGATGAGCATCGCGCCAGGACATGATGGCATCATAATGTTCGGCGAACCCGCGATTACCTATATAGGCGTTAAGGCCAAACCCGTAAAAGGCAGCCAAAGCAAGCACCACAAGGGTTAGTGGGCCAAAGCGGCGCAGCAGAGAGTAAATGCGTCGGGATCGGTACATGTGTTTCCTTACGTTTTTTGCGGGTTCTTTCAGTGGAACGCTTGACTAGGTCAATGCGTATGGCATACAAGCCGCCGCTCGCGCGCAATCCTGCGTGCTTTTGTGGAGATAAGCCTGTGAAACGCACATATCAGCCAAGTACTCTTGTGCGCAAGCGCCGTCATGGTTTTCGTGCGCGTATGGCGACCAAAGCCGGTCGCTTGATTCTGGCTCGCCGCCGTGCTCGTGGCCGCAAAACCCTTAGCGCGTAAAAATCTGGCGCTCGCGCGTCTAAAGATTCGCAAAGAATTTCTTTATGTTGCCCGTGGTGTGTCTTTTGCACGGCCAGGTGTGGTTGTGCAGGCGCGTGCGTCGGATGCCGCAAATAAGCAATTGCGCATCGGATTTACCGCTTCACGTAAAGTCGGTAATGCGGTGATACGCAATCGCTGCAAAAGACGTCTAAGAGAAGCCGCACGAGCGCTATTACCCCTTTATGGCAAGCCCGGATGGGACTATGTATTCATCGCCAGAGCGGGCACCAGACCCCGACCATGGCAAGCCTTGCTTGATGATGTCAAAGGGGCACTGTTGGGCGTAACGCAAAAAAAGAAAAATAATACTTCACCCTCTCATCGGCGCGCGCCAAAAGCGCAACCCAGGACCTAAGGAATTTTCACCCATGGGCGAACAACGTAATCTCTTTTTGGCCATCGCTCTGGCACTGGGTGTGCTGTTGATTTATCAAGTGCTGGTTATCGATCCAGCAACCAAGAGACAACGTGCTGCCCTTGAGGCGGCAACCAAGGTAGAGCTGCAGAACAGTCCTTCTGCAACCAGCTCGGCGACGAACGATAAATCCCCACAGGAATCCGGGCCGGTTATTGTGGATCGAGATGCCGCGCTGGCGGCCCATCCGCGTGTGCGCATTGAGACCCCCGATATTGATGGTTCCATCAATCTGGACGGGGCGCGCTTTGATGATCTGATGTTAAAAAAATTCAGAGTCGATCTGGACCCGAACAGCCCGGAAGTCGTGCTGCTTGATCCGCGTAAATCACGGGGTGGGTATTTTGCCAATTTTGGTTGGCGCGCCGCTGACGAAGGGGCCAATAATACGCTTCCTGGCCTGAATACGCGCTGGACCCTTATTCATGGCAACGTGCTAACCCCGCAAAGCCCGATCACGTTGCAATATAAATCGCCCGAAGGGCTGGTATTTGAACGCACGATTGAGGTTGATGATCAATATATATTTACCCTTACCGACCGTGTGCGCAATACCGGAGATGGAACGCGTGTGCTTGCGCCTGCGGGATTGGTGCGCCGTTACGGCAATCCGACGACAATCTCCAAAAACGCCTCTCGCGAAGAAAAAATGAAAAACCGCTCAGGCTTTATCCTGCATCAGGGTGCCATCGGGGTTGTCGGCGAGAAAGTGGTGGAACTTAAATACCGCAAGCTGGCAAAAAATGGCGGGGCCAAATTTACCGGCGAGGGCGGTTGGCTGGGCTTTACCGATAAATACTGGTTAAGCGTTATGGTGCCACCACAGGACGCCAATGTGCAGGCAGATATTCGCACGTTTACAGGCCGGGCTGGCGATACCGTTTTTGAGGCGACGGCACTTCTGGATGCCAAAACCCTGGTGCCGGGACAGAGTGTAGAAGTGACACAGCGGTTTTTTGCCGGTGCCAAGCAATATAAAGTTTTGCAGCATTATCAGGAGACACTGGGTATTAAGCGCTTTGACATGGCCATTGATTGGGGCATTTTCTGGTTTTTGACTCGGCCTTATTTTAACGCGCTTGATTTTTTCTACGGACTGGTTGGTAATTTTGGTATTGCTATTTTAATTCTCACCCTGGCGATCAAGATAATTTTCTTCCCCATTGCCAATCGCTCGTATGCCTCTATGGCGCGCATGAAGGCCCTGCAGCCACAAATGGAGGAATTGCGCGCCAAATTCAAAGATGATTCTCAGCGCATGCAGCAGGAAACCATGGAGCTCTATAAGCGCGAAAAGGTGAACCCCGTTGGTGGCTGTCTGCCTATGCTGCTGCAAATCCCAATTTTTTATGCGCTATATAAAACGCTTTATATCTCAATCGAGATGCGCCATGCCCCTTTCTTTGGCTGGATCAAGGACTTGTCTGCACCGGATCCGACCCATCTTGGCAATTTGTTTGGGCTGATCCCATGGGACCCAACTGCCGTTCCGGTAATTGGGGCGATACTGGCCGTAGGTGTCTGGCCATTGATTATGGGCCTCACCATGGGGGCACAGCAATTATTAAACCCACCAGCCCCTGACCCCATGCAGCGGCGTATCTTTGCCTTCATGCCAGTGATCTTCACCATCATGCTGGCACCATTTGCCGCCGGTTTGGTGATTTATTGGGCATGGAATAATTTCCTTTCCCTGATCCAGCAATATTACATCACCCGCAAAAACGGTGTGGAAACGCCATTTGACAAGGTGTTGTCCAAACTTCTCGACAAACTTGGCAAGAAAGAGGCGAATTGAGCGGCAATGGATGTGGAAGATATTAACCCGACAGAGCTTGAGGCCGCCCGTGTATTCTTTTCCCGGCCCTGCACATTTGTTCGCGGTGTAGTGTCTTTGAAAGACCTGCCCAATGATAATCTGCCTGAAGTGGCCTTTGCCGGACGCTCCAATGTGGGAAAATCTAGCCTGCTTAATGCACTGACCTTTCGCAAGAACCTGGCACGTTCCTCCAATACGCCGGGGCGCACACGGGAGTTAAATTTTTTTAACCTGGATGAGCGTCTTATGCTGGCTGACTTGCCGGGCTATGGTTATGCGCGGGCATCAAAAACGGCGGTGGCCAAATGGAGTGCACTAACCCGCGATTATTTGCGTGGACGGGCACCCCTGCGCCGGGTGTTTGTGCTGGTCGATAGCCGCCATGGGCTTAAATCCACAGATGTTGAAGTAATGGATATGCTGGATGAAGCCGCAGCGGTTTACCAGATCGTGCTGACCAAGCTGGATAAAATAAAGACCGCAGAGCAAGAAAAAGTAATCGCACGTACACAACAGGCCCTTGGCAACCGCCCGGCGGCCTTTCCCAAAATTGCCGCTGTTTCCGCTCTTAAAGGGAATGGCATGGCGCAATTACGCGCTGAAGTATTCTCTCTGGTATAGGTAAGGAAATGGGTTTAGCCTGACGGGCCAGAATCATTTGGCGAGTCGTTCATGCGAACACTGACAATTACGCAGATTTATCTCATCGGTTTCATCGGGTTTTGCTTGTGGGCAATGCCGAGAAATGCCTCGGCTATCGGCCAGGAAATGTGCAATGAAACCAGTTATATAATCTATATGGCAACGGGAATTCCCGAAGGTAAAAAAGTGCGCACGGAAGGCTGGGTGCGCTTGCGGCCAGGTCAATGCCGCATTGTGCTGCCTGCGCCGTTTAGTGAGGCACCTTATTATGCGTATGGCTATTCTTCCGAGGTTCATGCCGGTGGTCGTCAGCAATGGGGCGGACGCGAAGGATTGTGTGTGGATGAGACCGGTAATTTTTCACTAAATGGTAAAGATGATTGTGCTGCCCTGGGTCTGCATACCCGGTATTTTAATACCATTGATGTTAATCCGCCCGAAGGTGGCAGAACGGTATTATCAGAGCCAGCAGATTTTGGTAAACGTGCGGAACTGGCAGGGATTCAAAGGCTGCTAAAAGATAATGGTTACGCCATGCGCAATATTGACGGGTATGATGGGCGGCGTACTCGCAATGCCATTCGCAAATTTGTAAGCCGCCGCAAATTAACGCCCAAGCCCGATAATGCTGGTCTGATTGATGCGCTGGAAGTGGCAGCAAAGGAAGATCTAAAACAGACGGGTTTGCGGGTTTGTAACCAAACAGAACTGCCGGTCTGGACAGCTTATGGCCGACGAAAAGGGCGCAAACTGGAAACGCGGGGCTGGTGGAACCTGGCACCCAAGGCTTGCACCACTTTGTTGAGTGGCTTGTTCAAAGACAAATCTGTCTATTTGTATGCCGGACTCGTTCAAAAAAATATCGAGCGCACGCTTGCAAGCGCCCATGAAAAGTATTGTGTATCGGATGTGCTGTTTGCGATTAGTGGCCAGAATAAATGCACTTTACGCGGTTATGAGACACGCCCTTTTGCGCTCTACAAGAATGAGAGTGGAAAAGGACTGACCATAAATCTCAAGGAGCAGGATTTTAAGAAAGCATCGCTACTGGCGGGGCTGCGGCAATGAAACAACGTCTGCGCAAAACCCGCGAATGGGTATTTGATCTGGACAACACCCTGTATCCGGCAGAATCGGACGTGTTTGCGCAAATTGACCAGCGCATGACTCAGTTTGTAGCCAGGCTGCTGGGGCTGGATCCGGTGGAAGCCCGTAAAATCCAAAAATCCTATTATGCCAAACACGGCACCACCATGAGTGGCCTGATGCTGGAACATAAGATTGAGCCGGAGAGTTATCTGGATTTTGTTCATGATATTGACCTGTCGCTACTCAATGTGGACCTAGCCTTACAGGAAGCAATTTCCGCTTTGCCAGGGCGAAAAATCGTATTTACCAATGGTTCGCGCGGTCATGCTACCCGTGTGTTAGCGGCCCGCGGGCTTAGTGGCATGTTTGATAACATCATTGGCATTGAAGACACCGGCTTTGTCCCGAAACCACAGCCTATGGCCTATACGCATTTACTGGAACAGGTCAAAGTGAACCCGGCACAATCGGCTTTTTTTGAGGACATGGAGCGTAATTTGGCCCCGGCATTTGCCCTGGGTTTTGTGACGGTGCTGGTGCATTCTGACAAGGACTGGTCGCACGAGCCGGCAAATGCCCGTCCGGCCGGTGCCGATGATGAACATGATCATGTGCATTTCACTACGGGTGATCTGGCACACTTTCTCACCAACGCGGTTAAGGGTTAAGATTTCAAATGGACGCTTCGCAGTTAAAAACAGATATTGAGGCCATTTGGGAAAACGGTGATGATAGCGCATCGGCTAAAGCCGCCGTGAAGCTGGCCATAAACGCCCTGGATAGCGGCGCATTGCGTGTTGCTTCGCCGGATGGTCATGGCGGTTGGAGCACCCATGCCTGGCTGAAAAAAGCGGTGTTGCTGAGCTTTCGCTTAAATAACATGCGGGTTTTCGAGCAAAAGGGACTTGGTAATGCCTGGGATAAGGTAGCATTGAAAACCGCAGGATGGGGAGAGGCGGAATTTACCAAAGCCGGCTTTCGTATGGTACCGCCAGCAACGGTGCGCCAAGGTGCCTATATTGCTCCTGACGTGGTGCTGATGCCGTCATTCGTGAATATTGGTGCCTATGTTGGTCAGGGGACTATGGTCGATACCTGGGCCTCAATCGGCTCTTGCGCGCAAGTGGGGGCGCACTGCCATATCTCTGCGGGCACTGGCATTGGTGGTGTGCTGGAGCCGTTGCAGGCCAATCCGGTGATTATCGAAGATAATGTGTTTGTCGGTGCTCGATCTGAGGTGGTTGAGGGGGTGGTTGTGCGCGAAGGTTCGGTGCTGGCCATGGGCGTTTTTATCACGCAAAGCACAAAAATAGTGGACCGTCAGAGTGGAAAAATCCTTTACGGAGAAGTGCCGCCCTATTCAGTCGTGGTGCCGGGCACACTGCCCCATCCAAAGGGCGGGCCATCATTGGCCTGCGCGGTTATTGTAAAGACCGTTGATGCGCGCACCCGCGCGAAAACCGCTATCAATGCGTTGTTGCGGGAGTAAACATTTATCCGGCGCTGATATAGGCTTTCATGGCCTCAGCTTCTGCCTCGGTCTCCATAATTTTGCGTTTAACGACATCACCAATGGAAATTACCCCGACGAGTTCCTTGTTTTCCATAACCGGTAGGTGGCGAATTCGCCGATCAGTCATGCAGGACAGCAAAGTGTCCAGAGTATCGTCCGGGCTCGCGGTAATGACATTGCGGCTCATACATTCGCCAATAGGCTGGTTCAGGGCCTCTGCCCCATGTCGGGCAATCTGGCGGGCAACATCACGTTCAGACAATACCCCGCAAACCTTGCCGTTGGCATTGGTGACAACGGCGGCACCAATATGGCGTGCATCAAGCACTTTTGCCGCTTCCTGAAGGGTATCCTCTGGGGCAATGGTGACGACTTCATGCCCCTTGCTGGCTAGAATGGCATTGGCATTCATCTGTCCCTCCCTTGTATGTGCAGGAAGTATTATCGCACATTTTCTCAAATCGCCCAAATGGGGTGTCCAGGGAGCCGCATTCAACGCCTGGGCGCAAGAAATCCGGCAAGCAACATGCCCGCCAATAATCCGCCCAAGTGGGCTGGCCAGGCAATGGCCGCGGACACCCCCGGCATACCAACCACAGCAATCAGAAGATTAAGCCCCACCCATGGGGCCGCGGCCACCAGAACCGTTCGTGATAATATGGGCAAGGGCATGAATTCACGCCCATAATTCAGGCGCACCAGCACGCCTATAAGGCCCATTAATCCACCCGAAGCCCCAACCAGCATGGCACCTGGTGCGTTGGTAATCGAGATAAAGAGCCATTCACTTAACGCACCGGCGATGGCGCTAAGAAAGAAAATAAAAAGAAAATAGACATTACCACGCCGGGTTCCAAAACTGCTTTCAACCCAGCGGGCAATTGGGGTGCCAAAGGCAAGCAGGCCGACCGTATTCATAATCAGATGCAGCCAGCCGCCATGCAAAAATACATGCAGGATATAAGGTGGAAACGGGCCAAGAGGTCGAGAGAATTGTGGTGGGCCTATTTGCACGGCCCCTGCGCCCATAATCCAGTTTGATATCTGAACCGGTCCGATCATGGCCAGTGTGCTGATCAGAATAATTGCACCGCAAAGCCAGAGGGTGACGAGAGGTATGTCACCGAAAACCGGCTCTTTGTGAACATCCGTCATCGTAACTTTCCTTCTTTTTTGCTGTTTGGCATGCGGCTAACACAATATCAACATTTGTAGTTCAGGAAGGGGGTATGAAAAGATTAACCACACATGCGCCTATAGGCCGGATAATAAAGGCAGCCGCATTGGCAGTATGTGGTTTGACGCTTGTGGCTACACCACTTTCGGCATTGGCACAGGCAGCGCAAAGCGCGGGCCAGTTCAATACGCCCTATGGTAAAGCCTATAATAACTTTAACCAACCCTATGATGCGCGCACCCGTGATGCCAATGGCAATCGCACGATTATCAATGGCCGCATGTTTTTAGGGTCACAGTCCAATCTCTCTTTTGGCCTTGGGGGAGGCTTTTTTGGTAATGGCAGCAATACCGGTGTTGGTGGTTTTGGTGGCGCTGGCGCGGGTGCCATCGGCAACCAGCTCAATGTGGTTACAGTAGGAAGCTGGAATACCGTGATCGTTGATTCCACACAGATCAATAATGGCAATCAGACGGTCAATCTTGACGGACAAAGCCTGAACCAAAATCCGTTTGTTCCTCCTATTGCCGAGGATGGTCCCTTTACAGTTGCGCCCAATGCCTCGTCAGCGAAGTGGAAACGGGTTTTGCCGGAAACAACACCAGCAGAAGAGTTGAACGGGGACATTAAGCTCGATGACTAGGGTATCGTATTTTTCAATCTGGCGCCGGATGCGCTTGCCTGCCCTTCTGGCGGCTGGTTCTGTGGTCTTGAGCGCCTGTATTTCCCCAGTGGCGGGTAGTAATGGTCTTTATGCCAAGCCTATTGGCAATGCACCGGTAACGGCCAATCCAACCCCGTATTCGGCGGCGCTGACCTGTATGGGGCAATATGCCAGTTCTGCCAGTGTTGTGGTTCCGCGTATCGCGGTCGGTCGTATTCTGGATTATACCGGAAAACAGGAACCTGAGGGCGGTGCCAAGATCACCCAGGGTGCATCTTTGATGGCCATCTCAGCCTTTGCCAAGGCCGGTGCCCGTCTGGTGGAGCGTTACGATACGTCCGTTTCTGAACTGGAACTGAAATACGCCAATAACAAGTTGATTGGTGATGGCGATGAGGCTGGATACCGTAAAATAAAGGCTGGCTCTGTTCCGGGGTCAGATTTCTATCTGGTCGGCGGCATAACCGAGCTGAATTACAATATATCCTCGTCTGGTATAGATGCTTTTGGCGGCGATGTTGATATTGATGACCCCAAAGGGTTTTTGAACGCCAAAACCTACGTGCTCAATATCGGTCTTGATTTGCGTCTGGTGGAAACCCGCTCGCTGGAAGTGGTGGATGTGATCTCCTACCAGAAACAAATCATTGGCCGCGAGATCGGTGCCGGAATATTTGCCTTTTTTAATAACCAGAACATTATCGATATCAGTGCGGGAACCCGCGCGCTGGAGCCAGTGCAACTGGCCGTGCGCTCTGTGATCGAACGCGCGGTTCTGGAAATGTCAGCCAACCTTTACGGCGTTAGTGGCCCGGACATCTGCAATTTCAATGACCCGCTTGGCACCATAGGGCTGACGGGCAACTTTATCACCGCCTATGACAATCAGGGAAGCAATAATGCGTTTACTCGCCAGGACCCTTCTCGTTGGCACGATCGCCGTGACCGTTCTGTGCGGCGCGGCTTACGCGGACGATACGACTGAGGTCATCAATGTTCAGTTGGACAATGACCCGTTTAGTGCGGGCCTTAATGTCGTGGCCGGTGATGTAGCCTCCGTTTTGGCGGCGGCTACGGCGCTTGGCAACACTCTTTCTGTGCAGGTTGATACCGGTAATTTGGCATTAAATAACACCCAGACCTTAAATGGTGCCGGTGAGGCGCAATCCGTTGTCCGGGTAAACTCTGCCAGTGATGCTCTTGATTCAATTGCTACCACTTTTGGCAATAGCGCGACGATTACCACATGTTGCGGCACCATCGATGCGGTTTCCATGCAAACCACTGGCCAGGGCGCAACGCAAACCGCCATATCAGACGTAACGGCGGATGTATGGGCGTTTAATCCCACTTCGACCGCGACCGCCGTAGCCAATGCCATTTCGTATGAGACCTGGGGCGGTGAGAGCATTACCGCCTGGGCGGGGCAGCTCAATAATGCTGATGTCTATAGCGAAGCATACCTGACGTCCCCCTTGTTGGCTGATTCGGCAACCACAACGGCGACGTCGATCGGCAATTCAGCCACTATGGGCGGCGAACAAACCGGTTTGGATGTGGATGCCAATCAGGAAAATTTCGCTACCAGTATCATCGCCGTGGCGCAAACCGTTTCCGCCGATGGTGAAGATGTGATCAACACGGCCACGGCAACAGGCAATGCCTATAATGTAGAGAACAGCTATGGCTTCGCCCGTGTAGTGGCCGGGCAGAATAATTCGGCAAATATTGTTGCCAATTCAGATGTAACCCTTGATCTGTGGGAAGGCTGGAATGCCTCGACCGCTTATGCAGTGGCTAATTCCACACTGGTTTCCAATATTGGCTCTGACATTGATCTGACATCCATTCAGGATAATGAAGGCGATGTGGAGGCTACGGCCACATTTACCGGAGGCCAGGCTGATGGAGGTGTAGGCGATAATAACATTACCGATTTTGTGACCAGCGCCACCGCTTTTGGCAATGCGGTTTCGGGATTTGTCTGTTCTACCTGTGGTGGTGGTATAACGGCCAATAATCGCCAAACCAATTCTGGTAATATTGTTGCCAGCACTTCGATCCAGACAGGTTCCGGCGGTGCGCTGATCGGCACGGCAACGGCGGTTGGTAATTCGGCAACGTTTCATACCGTTACCCCAAATTCACAATAATACTGTCATAAATCGGCCATGATGTTGAGGTTTTCTCTTTGCGGGGCGCAAAGAGGTGCAAGATCATGCAACCCATTTCCTTTTTTTTGTTGTTGGCGCTGCTCCCTGCGTCTCCATCCCTTGCATCAGAATTCGGTGATCGCCTGGCAGCGGCAGCCATGGAACGCACTACCCACACGGTGCGTTATGACGGCAGCTATCGGCATCTTGCCTATCCTGGCGGCGATGTGCCGGACAGTCAGGGCGTTTGCACCGATGTGGTGATCCGTGCCTATCGCAAACTTGGCATGGATCTTCAGGTTTTGGTGCATGAAGATATGCGTTCTGCATTTTATGCCTATCCGCCTTTATGGGGTTTGAAAAACCCGGATCGCAATATTGATCATCGCCGTGTGCCCAACCTGCAAACTTTTTTTGCAAGACAAGGCACATCCATCACGAACACAGATTCACAAAATAACCTATTGCCGGGGGATGTGCTGACCTGGATGTTGCCTGGCAATCTGCCTCATACGGGCATAGTGGTGGCGGCTAATAGCAAAACGCATCCGGTGCAAATTGTGCACAATATCGGTGCCGGGCCGCAAATGACAGATATATCACCCAATTGGAAACTAACCGGGCATTTCCGTTATGGGGGACCATCATAAAGCGGCTTAATTGCCAACACCGCCACTTAGAATTAACCGTGTGCTGGCGCGTGCTTTAGCCGATGCCGAAGCGGTGCTCTGCCGCGTTTCCATACGGGTGCGGGTAACCTGTTCACTATATTGTTCCTGATGGCGCAGTCGCACGACTTTGACCCCAGGCCCAAACTTGCGCAAGAGCGAGCGTTCATTGCAATTGCGCCGTGGTTCTTGCGGGGCACAGCGCAACTGCCCGCCGGGCCGATGGCGCAAGGCTTCGCCCTTGGCGCAGATCAGCGTGGAGGCATTGTCATAACGGCTTTGCCCATTGTCATAACGTCCCAGCGTAACCTGCATACTGGTGCCTGCCATACAGCGAAACAGCTCGCCTTCAAAGTTTGGGTCAACCTGTTCATTGGGATCGGGCCGGGATGAGGGGTGTGGCACACCTTTATCGTCAATACACACTGCGCGCAGGACAAATACACTCTCCACCCAGCGGTTTTTGGTGATGGTGTCGGTGTAGGGCACAGCGACTTGCTCGGTTGTAGCTTGTGCTTGCGCTTCGGCCTCTACGTTAAGGCCGGAAATAACGGTTGGTGTAGAACCGCCGCCTATAAAGCCACTGCCACCACTTGAAATAACGCTCTGACCAACCCCGCTACCACCGCCCAGGAAAAACCCTCCGCCGGATGAGAACTGGTTACGTATGGATACGCCGCCCTTATTGACGAAGACGCCAGGGGTGGAAACATTGACATTAGGGCCAGAAACGGAAATGCCGGGAATGCGTATTACATGGGTTTTTTTCTGCTGGCACGGGATGCAGGTTTCTTCGCCGGCCATTGCCATACCGGATATTCCCAACCAGCAAAGCAAAGCCAGAGCCATGCCCTGTGTGCGATATTTTATACTGTGCCGGGCCGATACGCCCATGATCTTTCTCCCTGACGAACTTCCCTTTTGGAGGAAGTCGGCTGCGCCGGGCTTCCCCTTTGAATAGAGAACCGGTCCATAGTGGATCAAATTCCCCAAATTAGAGGCGGCATCAAACTTGCGGATACCGATATAGCCCTGCTGTTTGGTTTCAACATGGGCTAAAATGGTTACTCATGACCTAAGAAACTGGTAAGAACGTGACATCACTTGCGCCTTTACGAACTATAGATAAACTTGGTGCCAGAGGGGCTTTTGCCCTGCACCATGCGGACGGCTGCCATTATTTATTTGGCTGGTCCGGCACTGAACTGGCCCGGATAAGTGGACGAGCTTTACGTGATCATAGTTTTGTAAATCTGTGGCGCGCCACAGACCGCCCCTTTTTGCAGGCTTTGCTGGATGATGTGCGCCGATTTGGCAGGCCCAAAAAAGTAAAAGCACAGGCGGTTTCGCTGGATGGGGAAATCAGCCCCTGTGTCCTGGAATTTGCCAGATCAAAATATGGTTCACAGCAAAATGTGGCCATGAGGTGTCGCTGGACTGCCCCACAAAATACAGGCTTTACCAAGCAACCGGTTTTGCGTCTTGAACTGGTGACAGAGCCAATGCGGTAATAGCCTTTGCAGGGGGCGTTGAGCGCAGTATGTTTGCGCTTTGGGCTTTGCAACAGGCGTAATCTTAATATGCAAAACGTGGTGATTTATACCGATGGCGCCTGTTCAGGTAATCCGGGTCCCGGCGGCTGGGGAGCCTTGTTGCAATGCAATGGCAGTGAGCGCGAGCTTAGCGGTGGTGAGGACCATACCACCAATAACCGAATGGAAATGCAGGCCGCCATTGAAGCCCTGAATGCCCTGAAACGGCCCTGCACTGTCGATCTTTATACCGATTCCACTTATGTTCGTGATGGCATCACCAAATGGCTTGAGGGCTGGAAAGTCAGAAACTGGAAAACTGCGGCCAAAAAACCGGTCAAAAATGCTGATTTGTGGATGGCACTGGAAGAAGCCGAGGCCCGCCACAAGGTAAAATGGCACTGGGTCAAGGGTCATGCCGGTCACGATGGCAATGAACGCGCCGATGAGCTGGCGCGTCAGGGCCTGACCAACTGGCAATGTAAATAAAAAGGAAAACGCCTCATGCACCGCCGCACATTTATACTGGCATTGGCCAGCCTAACGACCTCCTCGCTTCCGGCACAGGCAAAGGACAACTTGTTCAAACGCCTGTTTGGAAAACTGATAAAGCAGGCAAAACCTGATCAAACTGGTGGTGCGTCTCATGCCTTGGGTGGTTTGAGCCTTAATGATGCGGATATTGGCATACGCCAGGCGCTGAATATCGGCATTGATGCAGTGGTGGCGCAATTGGGGGCAACCGGCGGTTTTTTTGATGACGGGAAGGTTCAAATCCCCCTACCTAAAACCTTGCGCAAAGCGCGCAAACTGGCCAAACCTTTGGGTATGGCGGCGCCCTTTGATAATTTACAGGAACGTATGAACAGGGGGGCCGAGGCGGCCATGCCAGCGGGCAAGGCTTTGCTAAAATCGGCAGTCAGCGAAATGAGCGTTGATGATGCCATTGCCATTGTGCGCGGCCCGGATGACAGCGCCACGCAATATTTGCGCACCAAGATGGAGCCATCCCTTACGCTAGCCTTTAGCCCTGTTGTGCGCTCGACACTGGATCAATCAGGGGCGCTAAGGGCCGGAAAATCACTGGCTGGAAAATATTCCCTTGGCAGTTACGCCGATCAGGCCAGCGATAAACTGACGGCTCATGTGGTCAAGGGCGCGCTTAAAGGCTCGTTTTACTATCTGGCTGAACAGGAACGCACCATCCGCGCCAATCCCGGTGCTTTTGGCTCCGATTTGCTGAGACGGGTTTTTGGGTAAGGGAAAACGCCTTTGTTTTCTTCATTCGTCATACCGACGAAAGTCGACATCCAGAAGCCGCATTGCATTTTGCCCCAGAGCACATGAATGA